>DASVCP010000477.1:0-16669 GCA_036381555.1 Gammaproteobacteria bacterium | reverse complement strand
CAGGCAGGCGCGTTGCGCGGTCATTTGGACCGTGCCTGCATCCCAACACGATATGTTGATGCGTCTGGACGATAGCGCTTTCCTGCAAGCCTTGCAGCAGCGTTTCGGTAACCGGCTTGGACGATTCACGCACGCGGGCCGGCGCAGCAGCTACCCGTTGTCCCTCGTCAGCAGCTCAAAGCGAACCGCGCAACGCACGGTATTCATCGGCAACGCCGCCCAATCATTGCACCCGGTGGCCGGCCAGGGCTTCAATCTTGCTTTACGCGACGTGTCAATGCTGGTGGATTGCCTGGTTCGCCTGGACGGCGACAGCCGGCACGCGACCGACCCCGGCGACGACAAAGTGCTGGAGCGATATCGGCAGCGGCGACGCGGCGATCAGCGCCGGGTCATCTGCTTTACCGATCAACTGGTCAAACTGTTTTCCAACGACTTTCCGCCATTGGCGCATGCACGCTCGCTGGGCCTGTTCGCCCTGGATGTAATGCCGGGGCTGCGCCGCCAGTTTACCCGCTATGCCATGGGTCTCGGTGCGCCTCTGCCGCATGTTTTTGATAAAAACAATTTAACCACGGAGAACACAGAGATCACTGAGATTAAAAAGCAGCAATCTGCAGATTACGCAGATAAACGCAGATAAAATAATCTGTGAAAATCTGCGTTCATCTGCGGATAGATAATCTTTTTCTCCGTGTCCTGGTTAATTTTTATAAAACATGAATAACAATACCGATTATCAGGTCATTATTGTCGGCGCCGGGATGGTGGGAGCGGCGCTGGCGGTCGCCTTGGGCAGGGCGGGGTTCAGAGTGGCGTTGCTCGACCGGCATGCCCCGCCTGTGTATGAGACGGGTGGGGAATATGGTTTGCGCGTGTCAGCCTTGAGCATGGCCTCGCGAAACGTTCTAATGAATCTGGGCGTATGGAATTACATTGCCGCAACCCGCGTGAGCCCCTATCGGGAGATGTATGTCTGGGAGTCGGACGATAACGGCGGTGAGGCCGGTAAGGCCGATATCCATTTCGATTGTGTTGACGTTCAGCAGGAATGCCTGGGGTATATCGTTGAAAACGATCTGGTGCAGAGCACGCTGATTGAACAGTTGGAAGGATTGCCGGACGTTGACACTTTCTTTGCGGCCGGCCTGGAAAATATGGAGTTCACGGAACGGTGCGTCATCGCCTGGTTATCTGACGGCCGCCGACTCGCGGGTCAACTGCTGATTGGAGTCGACGGTGCAAACTCCAGAGTCCGGCAACTGGCCGGGATTCGGGCACAAACTCACAGTTATCGGCAACAAGGCGTGGTCGCCGTGGTCGGAACCGAACTTTCTCACCGCGCCACTGCCTGGCAGCGGTTTTTGCCGACCGGTCCTCTGGCGTTTTTGCCGTTGGCCGACGGCCGTTGTTCCATTGTATGGTCGACCGGTGAAGCGCGCGCCAACGAGTTGCTGTCGTTGGAAGAAGCTGCATTCTGCAAGGCGTTGGGCGAGGCGTCGGAATATAAGCTGGGCGAGATAATCAGCCCCGGGCCCCGCGCCGCTTTTCCGCTGCAATATCTGCAGGCCGGGCAATATACCCTGCCCCGTCTGGCGCTGGCCGGTGACGCCGCGCATGTCGTGCACCCGTTGGCGGGACAGGGCGTGAACCTGGGTTTTAGGGATGCGGCCAAGCTGGTGGAGCAGTTGCAGGTCGCGCACTATCGTCGGCAGGATTTGGGCGCTGTCAAACATTTACGGCGCTACGAGCGCAGCCGCAAGGCTGATAACCGGCCCATGGGGTTGGCGCTGGACGGCTTGAAATATCTGTTTGCCGCGCAGTCAATTCCGGCCGTTGCGGCACGGCGGTTTGGTCTGCGAACCGTCGATAATTTCCAACCGCTGAAGAGTTTTTTTATGCGGCAGGCGATGGGTCTGGACGGCGAACTCCCCGAACTGGCTGTTTTTCCCGAAAACTTCTAAATGAAAAATTAACCACGGAGAACACGGAAAACACAGAGGGGAAAATTAAAATTATTTCCTGAGAATTTGGATATTCGGGTAAAGTAGTTTTTCATGTTGGTTTTCTCTTGGCCGCCTTATAAGTTTTCGACTCCCGATGAGGCATGGAAAAACTCCAAACCCACTTCTTTCAGTCCTCTGTGTTCTTTGTGCGCTCCGTGGTTAGATTTCTTTTGGCTTTTATCATTTTTGTTAAATATTTCACCGTGGCTTTGACAGTTCCCGTGATTTAATCGCTTTCTCATACTAACAGCTGAGTTGCACCCGGTATGATTGCTGCTATTATCGGAAAGTTGACTATGGGGCATAAGCGGCATGCGGTTATTTGTTGTTTGTTTTTTCCTGTTGGCTTTCACGAGCTTTGTTAACGAGGCGGGAGCGGCTGAAGCGCCGGCGGAGATCAGCTTTACGGTTGGCGGGTTCCAGGTAAGCGGCGACAATCCGCTAAGCGACAAGGCAACCGCGGCCGTTTTAGAACCTTATACAGGGAAGCATTCGGGTTTGGAGGGCCTGCAGGCGGCTTCCGATGCGCTGCAAAGCGAATTGGGTGCGCGAGGCTATAGTTTCCATCGGGTCGTGTTACCTCCGCAAACCCTGCAAAGCGGCATCGTCAGGCTGCAGGTAATAGAGTTCAGCCTGGGTGAAATCAAAGTCGACAACAACCGCTACTTTGATAATGAAAATGTGCTTGCCGCCCTGCCGGGCTTACGGCAGGGAGAGGCGCCGAATGTAAAAGATCTGTCGCGCGACCTTAGAATCGCCAATGGACATCCCGCCAAAAAAGTCCGTCTGGCGTTTAACGAAAGCGATGAAGCCCGTGTTATCGATGCCACCGTTCACGTTGAAGACCGAAACCCTGGGTCGTTCTTTACGGTACTGCAGAACACCGGCAGCGAGGAGACGGGAGACTGGCGTTTATCGTTGGGCTATCAGTACAGCAACCTGTTCAACCGCGACCATATGCTGTCGCTGGTCTACACTACGTCGCCCGACAATACGGACGCCGTTACCCAGGTGGGCTTCAGTTATGTCATCCCTTTCTACAGCGTGGCCGGAAACCTGTCTTTTTTGTACTCCGATTCGAACGTCGAATCCGGCGTAGTGCAGGATTTTTTCCAGGTCAGCGGCGCGGGTACGGTCGCAGGTCTTCGTTATCAGCATACTTTTTTCGATCTTGGCGCCTACCAGCATGAGGCGTCGATCAGTTACGAGGACAAGCTGTTTGAAAACAATCTTGCTTTTATAGACCAGCAGGACACCATGGATTTGGTGGCCGACGTACGCACCAATCCGGTTTCCCTGACTTATCGCGGGCGGTGGGTGAACGTGCAAAGCGTTTTCGGTTTCGAGTTGACCGGCGTGATAAACCAGCCTGGCGGCAGTCACAGTGACGAAGTCACCTATGAAGCGTCGCGGGCGGGGGCCGAGCCGGAATGGAGCGCTGCCCGTTACGCGATTGAATACAGTTATCGTTTTGCCAACGACTGGACTGTCAGCTTACGGCATAAAGGGCAGGTTGCCGGAGAACCGTTGGTGGCCGGCGAGCAGTTCGGCCTGGGCGGTATGCAGAGTGTGCGCGGATTCGCGGAGCGCGAATTGTTGGGTGACAACGGCTGGAATACAAATCTCGAGGTTATTGCGCCGCAGTTTGGCGAAAGCGGCGTCAGCCTGTTGCTTTTTTACGACCGGGGACACCTTGAGAACGAGGAAGAAAACGATGACACCGTCGCGGAGCCCCTGGAACTCGATCCGGCAAGCGCAGGGCTGGGTTTGCGTTGGCTTTGGCGTGAACAACTGGGATTGCGCGCCGACGCGGCTTCCGTTCTGGAAGGGGCGGGCGAAACAGAGGATGGCGATACCGCCTTTCATTTCAGTCTCTTTTACAGGTTTTAGCCCATGATATTTCGCAGCTTTGAAACAATGATTGGATTGAAAACCGCGGCCATTGTTGCGATAGCGTTATCGGCTTCATCGGTCGAAGCGGAGATTGCCGGGGAAATCGAGTTTGCCCGCGGCGCCGCCACTGCGCAAAGTGGGAACCAGCCGGCTCGCATCGTTGCGCAGGGGCAGAGTTTCAACACCGGCGAGGTGTTGTCGACCAGCAGCAGAAGCTTTGCCGTTATAAAGTTGCAGGACGGCAGCCGCTTTACCCTGCGCCCCAACACCCAGTTTGTGGTCGAAGGCATAACGGCCAGCCGCAACAGCAGTGCCAACGCCGTGCTGCAACTGTTCAAGGGCGGCGTGCGCGCGATCACCGGTTTCATCAGCAAATTCAACAAGGACGGCTATCAATTGAAGACTCCGGTAGCCACCATCGGTATCCGCGGCACCGAGTTCGATGCGCGGTTGTGCGAAGGCGATTGCGGCAATGAACCGTCGGCGGCGGCCGCACCGGCAACGCTTACCAGTGCGCGGCTGGCGTTCGCCCGCGGCCAGTTATCAATCAAGTCGAGCGGCGGCGCGCAGCGACCGCTGCAGTCGGGCGCGACGGTCAACGAAGGCGAAACACTCATTACCGGTCGCGACGGCGTGGCGGTACTCGCGTTTCCCGACAATTCGCGGGTCACCGTGCAACCCGGCAGTCAGCTGGTGATACGCCGTTACCGTTTCAATGAAGCCGAACCCGGCGCCGGTGAATCGGTGCTGGAGCTGGTTCGCGGCGGGTTGCGGGCGGTCAGCGGCCTGATCGGCAAATTCGCGCCCAAGTCGTACCGGGTCGAGGCGCCGGTCGCCACCATCGGCATCCGCGGCACCGGGTTTGATTTGTTATGCAAGGGTTTGTGTGTTGAGAATGGCCTGAGCTATCAGCCGTTGCGCGCGCCCGATGTGCTCGAACGCCTGTTTGCCCGGTTGCTGCAACCCGCTTATGCGCAATCGTTGCCCGCCAACGGCATGTACGCCTATGTCTGGTCGGGGCAGATCGAGTTGCAGCTGCAGGATAAAACTTTCCCGTTGCTTGAAAACAAAGTTGCCTTCATTACGAATAAACAGCAGGCGCCGGTTTTCCTGCCGTCGGTGCCCCAGTTCATGCAGGGCAACCCTTTTCCGCGGCCGGATAAGGTCGACGCAGATCCCGACAAGCTGTTCAAGAAAGACGATCCCAAGCCCGGTCTGTATGTCGGTGTTTACGACGGCGAAGTCAACGTCGGTAAAACCGTGTTGAAGCCGGGCGAGGCGAGCTTTACCGGTCCCGACAGGCTTGAGACGCTGAAGCTGAACACCGTGCCGGAGTTTTTGCAACAGGACCCCTTCCCCAGGCCGGCGGAATTCGACAGCAAGCTGTTCCGCCTGCTGAACGTGCTGGAAGACCCGAAAAAAGAATTTGAGTGTGAAATGTAAAGATTGCCGGAGATCATTATGAAGCCGAAATTATCCGAATCCGTTGCCGTCAGAAGATCGTTGATTTCCGGTTTCGCGGGATTCGTTTTGGGCGCCGGCATGGCCCATAACGCGTTTGCGACCCCGACGGGTGCGACGGTGGTTCATGGCAGCGCGCAGTTTGCAATGCCCAACGCCAACACACTGGAAATCACCAATTCGGCCAATGCCATCATCAACTGGCAGTCTTTCAACATCGGCCAGGACGAAACCACGCGCTTTATCCAGCCGTCCACCGACAGCGCGGTATTGAACAGGGTCACCGGCGTCAATCCTTCCGAGTTGCTCGGCAACCTCAGTTCCAACGGCCGGGTGTTCCTGATCAATCCGCACGGCATCGTCGTCGGCGAGAACGCCGTCATTGACGTGGCCGGCTTCGTAGCCTCGACGCTGAATTTGAATGACGAGGATTTTCTGAACGGGCGCTACAACTTTCAGGGAGAAAACGCCGGCGCGTTAATCAACCGCGGTTTCATCACCGCCGGTCCCGGCGGTGAAATTGCGTTGATCGCACCGCAAATTGAAAACCACGGCGCGCTGTCCGTCGATAACGGCGCACTGCTGCTGGCCGCCGGCGAGAAAGTCACCCTGACCCGGTTCGACCTGAACGGCATCGAGTTCGAGGTGCAGGCGCCGGGCAACCGGGTGCTCAACCTCGGCGAGCTGATCGCAAGGCGTGGCGCGGTCGGCGTGTTCGCCGGCAGCATCGATCATCGCGGCGTTATCGAAGCCAATTCATTGGGCGTCGATGCAGCCGGTAACATTGTTCTGCAGGCCCGGGACGCTATTACCATCGACGGCGGGTCGCGCATCGCCGCCAACGGCGGTGACGGCGGCGATATTCGTATCCAGAGTCTCGAGGGCGACACTCTCGTAAGCGGTGCTGTTGAAGCGACAGGCGTCGACGGCAAAGGCGGTTCGATACAACTGTTGGGCGAGCGCGTAGGTTTGATTGACAGCGCGGATATCGATGCATCCGGCGTCGGCGGCGGCGGGGAGATTCTGGCGGGTGGCGATTACCGTGGGTTGAATCCGGATGTGCAGAACGCATCGGGCACGTTTATCGGCAAAGATGCCAGTCTGGCGGCCGATGCGACGGTGGAAGGCGACGGCGGCCGGGTGATTGTCTGGGCCGACGAAGCGACCCGTGTGTATGGCGGGATCAGCGCGACCGGCGGTTATGTTGGAGGCAACGGTGGGTTTGTTGAAACGTCGGGACATTATCTCGAGGTAACCCAAGGCCCCGATGTGTCTGCTAGAAACGGAAAGGGCGGTACATGGCTGCTGGATCCTTACAATATCGAAATCACCACTGGCTTGACTGTCAACAACTCCGGTCAGCCGCTTTTCACGCCCACGGGCATTAATTCCCAGATAAGCAGTCTTCTTATCAACGGTCAGTTGGATTTGGGAACAAATGTCGTCCTCGACACGGCCGGTGCCGGTGTTCAGCCCGGTAATGTAACGTTCACGGGGGCGATTAATAAAACGGCCGGCGGCGATGCTACACTCACTGTCAGGGCCGATGGCGATATTTTCGTTAACAGCAATATATCGTCGTCTGCAGGACGGCTGAATGTCGACTTCGAATCCAATCGGGATCTGGGCGATGGCTTGGGCGGTATTCAGTTTGCCACCGGGTTTGGCGTCAATACCAACAATGGGAATGCCCGCTTTATAGCTAGGGGCAGCCTGCCTGATGGCAACGGCGTAATCATGAACAGTGCAAGCGGCGCAGTAAATGCAGGCGATGGCGAGATTTTGATACAGTCCCAGGCGGGAAGTATTGATTTAACGGGCGGAACCTTCAGCGCCCTGTTGAGCAATAATAAGGTCACGTTGGAGGCGGACGGTTTTGCTTTCACTAATGGCGTAATAAGCACCAGCACTGGCACACTTCCCGAAGTTGAACTGCGTTCTTTTTCCACCGATGTGGACTTGGGTACTTCCGCCGGCGGCCTGCAGGTGGATGATGCGCTGTTGGCACCGATAAACGCCAGCAACCTGGTGATCGCCAGCGCCGCCGGCCGGGATGTTCGGACGGGGCAGGAGGTGGTTACTTTTTCGATCGACACCACGATCAACTCCGGGCGCGATATTATTTTTAACAATGCTTCGTTGCCGGGAATTTTGGCTGACGATAGCAGTTTGACCCTGAACGCCGCCGGGATGATCATTGACAATTCTCCAGGCGTTTTTGACATTGATGCCACATCGATCGCTTCTTTGAGCTTGCAGGCTACCCAAGGGATCCAGGCGGAAACCAACGTGACCAACCTGCAGTTCGCCAACAGTGGCAGCGGCGCTGTCAGCATTTCCAACGTTTCGGCCAGTCCTTTGAGTATTCTGGGCGGTTCAAACAGCGGCAACGGCGCCACAACCATCAATCACGCCAGCGATATCGTCATCGCCGGGAGTGTTTCGCAGGGCCCGGGCAGCCTGACGATAAACGGTACCGGCATTGCCATCAGCGGCGGCGCCAGTATCACGGGCGCCGGCGGAACCCGTTTGGAGTCAACCGTCGTGACCAACGATG
The DNA here is from genome assembly GCA_036381555.1 of Gammaproteobacteria bacterium. Lineage (GTDB taxonomy): Bacteria > Pseudomonadota > Gammaproteobacteria > HTCC5015 > HTCC5015 > DASVCP01. The sequence continues at coordinate 8,752 of DASVCP010000477.1, read as the reverse complement.
GTACGATTTCAGATAGCGGCGGAGTGGTCATCGAGACAAGCGGCCTGGGCACGTTTGTCAACGGCGCGACGGGTGTGGTCGACAACGGTGGCGGCAGCGGCGATATTGTGATTCGCGCCAACAATATTGACCTGGCCGGTAGCCTGATAGACGCGGGTGCGGTCGCGAAGACTGTTTTGACGCCGTTGGATGGCACAAGCTGGGCGATCGGCGGCACTGGGACCGATCTCAGCGAAGCCGATCTGGACGCGATCCTGAACAATATTACCCTGGGCTCAGGGGACGGTTCTCTGCTCGGCGTCAACGTTGTCGGGCAGGTGGGACTGACCAACGGTCAGAACCTGACGATCCAGCCGTCTGGCGGGACTATTGTGTTTAATCAGAACGGCGCCGGCATTCTGACCACGGGTGATGTTGTGTTGGGCGCCAGCGGCATCGTGAACGGCGCGCCCGGCGTCGATGTGGTGGCGAACCGCCTGACCGTGAATTCAACCAGCGGTATCGATCTGGAAACGCAGATCAATGAATTGATCGCGCTGAACGATGACGGCTTCGGCACCGCCACCGGCTCGATCAGCATTGCCAATTCGGGCAGCGATTTGACGGTTGTGGCGCCGGGCGTGCGGAACGTGGCGGCTGTCGGAGATATAGCTATTACCAATACATCGGGCAGCCTGTTTGTCGATGGCCTGATCGATGCAGTAGGTGGCAACATTGCGTTGACCGCCAACGCTCCCGGCACCGATATCGTCGCAAAAACCGATATCGTGGCGGCGGGGGATATCGCGCTCGCCGCCGGCCGCGATCTGATCATTCACGCCGGCCCAGGCCCGACCACTCATGCGCGCGTGCGTGCCGGCAATACCTTGAACCTGTCGGTGGGCGAAAATCTGGCGTTAATATCGGATACCGCCGTTAACGAAGCGGCGATCGTCAGCGACAGTGTCAGCTTAGGGACACAAAACGGCATTGAATTGGAGGCCGGCGATACCTTGTTGGTCGGCGCCACGACCAGCGCCGGCCTTTTGAACATGAGCGGCGGCACGGCGACGTTCAGCGACACGGCGGGCTTGGGCGGCTTGACCTTGACCGGGGGTGTACTCGGCGGCACCGGCAACGTGAATGTCAGCGGTGCGACAGTCTGGAGCGGCGGCAGCATGGACGGCACGGGCGTGACGACCGCCAACGGCGGACTGGACATCAACGGCGCCTCTTCGTTGAATCGAACGCTGATCAATGCCGGTGCCGGCACCTGGCAGGGCGTATCCGACCTCGGCGGTACGGGCACTTTCAATAATCAGGCCGGCGCCAGCCTGGGCATCACCAACGATCAGAATATGACGGTGGCGTTCAACAACGCCGGCACCGTGACCAAGAGCAGTACGGGCACGACGCAGTTTAATACCTATTCACAAGCGGGTGGCGTGTCGACGTTTGCCGGAACAGTCGCGATCGACGCACTGACGCTGAGCGGTGGCGCGATGGGCGGCACCGGCAATCTGTTCATCCCGACCAGCTTCAACTGGAGCGGCGGGACCCTGGGGGGCACCGGCATAACGACCAGCAGCGGCAGCCTGCTGATCGACGGCGCCGTGACGTTGAATCGCACCCTGGACAACAACGGCAGCGTCGTGTGGCAGGGCACGAACAATATCGGCGGCACGGGCACGATCAACAACCTGGTGGCGGCCGTGTTCGATATTACCAACGACCAGGTCATGTTCGCAGCTTTCAATAACGCGGGGACGGTCAACAAGACCAGTACCGGGATCACGCAATTTTCAAACTATAACCAGACGGGCGGTACGAGCACGTTCGCCGGCCAGGTCGACATCGATACGTTGGATCTGGGCGGCGGCTTGCTGGACGGCAACGGCGATCTCAACGTTGCCACGACCTTTAACTGGACCGGCGGCGCGATGGCGGGCGGCGGTGCAACGGCCTCGAATAACACCCTGTTGATCGACGGGGCGGTCACGCTGGACCGCGCGTTGAACAACGTCGGTAACGGCACCTGGCAGGGCGCGTTCGATATCGCCGGTACGGGCGCCTTCAACAATCTGGCCGGCGGTACGTTGAGTATCGCCAACGACCAGAGCATGACGGTGGCGTTTAACAACGCCGGCATCGTCACCAAGGGTGGCACGGGCACGACCCGGTTCGGCAGTTACACGCAGAATAACGGAGTGTCGATATTCTCGGGCGTCGCCGATATCGACACGCTGACGCTCGCCGGCGGCGCATTGGACGGCGACGGCAATGTCAACGTGGCGACCGCCTTCAACTGGACCGGCGGGTCCATGGTCGGCACGGGCACGACGACCGTTGACGGCAGTTTGCTGATCGACGGCGCGGTGGTGTTGGGCCGCACGCTGAATAACAACGGCAGCGGGGTTTGGCAGGGCGCCAATGATATTAGCGGCGCGGGAGGCATATTCAACAACCTGGCGACGGCCGTGTTTGATATCGTCAATGATCAGAACATGAACGCAACGTTCAACAACGCCGGTACGGTCAACAAGAGCAGCACGGGGACCACGCTGTTCTCGGATTACACTCAGTCGGGCGGGGTGTCGACGTTTGCCGGGACGGTCGGCGCGGGTACCTTGAGTCTCGGCGGCGGTTCGGTGACCGGTGACGGTAACATTAACGTCGGTTCGCTGTTCACCTGGAACGGCGGCGCGATGACGGGCACGGGGACGACCGCGTCGAACAGCAGCCTGATCATCGACGGCGCGGTGACGTTGGATCGCACCCTGGTTAATACCGGCACCGGCGTCTGGCAGGGCGCGAACGATATCGCCGGAACGGGTACCTTCAATAATGCGGGGGGCGGCAACCTGACGATCATGAACGACCAGAGTATGTCGGTGGCGTTTAACAACGCCGGCAACGTGTCCAAGACCGGCACCGGCACGACCCAGTTTAACGGCTACACGCAAAGCAGCGGTGTGTCGATGTTGGCGGGTACGGTGAATATCGATACGTTGAATCTGGGCGGCGGGATGATGGGCGGTGACGGTGATTTCAATATCGCCACCCAATTCAACTGGACCGGCGGAGTGATGGGCGGAGCGGGCACGACGACGGTCAACGGCGGTCTGCTGATCGATGGCGCCGTGACACTGGATCGCACTTTGATTAACAACGGCAGCGGTGTCTGGCAGGGCGCCGGCAATATCGATGGAATTGGCCAGTTCGATAATTCCGGGCTTGCTGTTCTGAGCATCGACAACAACCAGAGCATGAATATTGCATTTGACAATGCGGGGGTCGTGAACAAGACCAGTACCGGCATCACGTTGTTTTCCAATTACAACCAAGTGGGCGGTACAACGACGTTTGCCGGCACGATCGGCATCAGCGCATTGAGTCTCAGCGGCGGAACGCTGGACGGTGACGGCAGCATCAACGTCGGCGCGCAGTTTAATTGGACCGGTGGCGCGATGGCGGGTACCGGCACGACGACATCGAACGGCGATTTGCTGATCGACGGCGCCGTCACGTTGGACCGTTCGTTGAACAATGCCGGCTCCGGTATCTGGCAGGGTCCGTTCGATATCGCCGGCACCGGCACCTTCAATAACCTGTCCACCGCCGACCTGGAGATTGCCAACGACCGGAGCATGGCGGTGGCGTTTAATAACGCTGGCGCGGTGACCAAGAGCAGCACCGGCACGACTCAGTTCGGCAACTATACGCAAAACGGCGGCATGTCGACATTGGCGGGCACCGTCGATATCGATACATTGAATCTTGGAGGCGGTTCGCTCAACGAGACCGGTAATGTGAACGTCGCCACGAATTTCAGTTGGACCGGCGGCACATTGGCAGGCACGGGTGCCACGGTGGTGAACGGCGGCTTGCTAATAGATGGCGGCGTGACACTCGACAGTACCCTGAACAATAACGGCAGCGGTGTCTGGCAGGGTGCCAGCGACATTGGCGGCACCGGCACCTTCAACAACCTGGCGTCTGCAGTACTCGATATCGCCAATGATCAGAGTATGAGCGCAACGTTCAACAATGCGGGAACCGTAAACAAGCTCAGTACGGGCGCCACGATGTTCTTGAACTACGCACAGACGGGCGGTACGGCAACGTTGGCCGGTCTGGTGGGTATCGATACGTTAAATCTCAGCGGCGGTGCGTTGAGCGGTGACGGCAGTATCAATATTGGCACGCAGTTCAACTGGACTGGCGGCGCGATGGCGGGTACCGGCACGACGACATCGAACGGCGATTTGCTGATCGACGGCGCTGTGACGTTGGACCGTACCTTCAATAATGCCGCTAACGGTGTTTGGCAGGGTACAAGTGATATCGGCGGCAGTGGCGTGTTCAATAACGCGGCGGGCGGTGTTTTCAGGATAGACAACGATCAGTTCATGGGTGTGGCTTTCAACAATGCCGGAGCGGTCATCAAGACCGGTACGGGGGTGACGTCATTTGCCGGCGGTTATCAGCAGGTAAGCGGGATTACTCGCCTGAACGGCGGTACATTCGAACTTCCAGACGGAGAACTGCTGCTGGCCGGCGGTGCATTGACCGGTACGGGAACGGTGAGGGCGCTGACACTTAACCACTCGGGCGGCTGGATAGCGCCGGGTAGTTTTGTCGATCCGGATGCAGATAATGTAAATGCCTCTGCTCAGTACGGCGTGCTGACGATTGACGGCGATCTGCAGATGAGCGGTGGCGCCGGGATTGCTCTTGACCTGGGGGTTTCAAATGAACGCGGTGGGATCGCCGGCGCCGATTTCGATTTGCTGGATATCACCGGCAACGCCGGGTTGGCCGGCAGACTGGTTTTGTTTGTGGACGCGAACCGCTTCAATTTGGCCATCGGAGAAACTTTTCGCCCTGTGATGCGCTACGGCAGCCGGAGCGGAGAATTTTCGGCGGCTAATGTGTTCCCGGTCGGTTATGGCGTTTCGCCGACAATTTTGCCTCAGGGTTTGGGGCTCCGGGTAACCGCCATACCGTTTTTCAGTACCCGATTTATTCCCGACGATGAGCTGGAAAGATTAAGGGATGAATTGAGGGAAAACATTGCGCGATTGAAACTGGAGCGGGAGCGCCGTCGCAAGGAAGACGAGGAAGAGGAGAAACGGCGGCGGGCATTGATGTGTAGTTAGAACCTATCTCAAATGTCGCGAGCGCAGTTGAGACGAGGCAAAAGTGAACGAAAAAGCGCAGTTTATCGGGAATAAATGAGTATTTTGAGAGAGCTTTTAACGAAGTATCGGCAAGCGCAGCAATTTTGAGATAGGTTCTAATAACAGTATCCAGCATTCAGGAGATAGTAGAGGCGGATCGGATATGGCATAGCCCGGCGACTGTTGCCGGATACTTAAGGCGCGAATCCGGAAGAAGAATTTTTTTATCGTTCAATAAAACTCAAAGATATCGGTTGGCTGGCCGATGATCTGGTACAACCCCGCCAGGGGAATGAAAAGAAATATTGCTTACAATCAATAAGGGGCCACCATGGAAACTCAACAAGCACAATCACCCAGACGTTATAGTTTCGAGTTTACGGGCAATGGTTTTGAGTATTTCAAAATCTGGATCGTCAATATCTGCCTGACATTGTTGACGCTGGGAATCTACTCGGCCTGGGCGAAAGTCAGAACCCAGCGTTATTTCTATGGCAATACCCGTCTGGCGGGTTCCGGGTTTGATTACCTCGCCCAGCCCTTGCAGATTCTCAAGGGACGCCTGATCGCCGTGGCGGTGCTTGTGATCTATACGTTGCTGACCGAAGCGTCGCCGGTTGCGGCGGCAGCGGTGGGCGTGACGTTTTACGTGATGTTGCCCTGGATCGTCGTGAAAGCATTGGCTTTCCGGGCTCGCTACAGCGCCTACCGCAACATTCGCTTTTACTTCAATCAGAATTACATGCAGGCGTTCAAGGTTTACATTCTCCTGCCGGTGCTGGTGGCGATGACCATGGGGCTTATGTATCCGTTTTTGAAGCACAGGATGAGCCGCTTTGTGGTAAACAATTCGGCATACGGTAAAACCTTCTTTTTCATGAAGGCCGAGGTCGGCGAATTTTACGGAGTCTACATCAAAGCCCTGCTCCTGTTCTTGGGCACGGCGATCGCCGCCGCGCTGCTGTTTGCCGCGGTGGCGCAGATCGATGCCCTCAAAGGTTCGCAGCTCCTGATCAGTGTTGTCATTGCAGGGGTATATTTCGTTGCTTATGCGTTTATCACCACCCATATCGCCAACCTGGTGTACGGAACGGCGACGCTGGGAGAGGGTTCGACCTATCGTTTTGCCAGTGAGCTGGATGTTATGCAAATGGCCTGGCTGTATCTCAGCAATACCCTCGGGATCATTTTGACACTCGGGTTGTTTATTCCCTGGGCCAAGGTTCGCATGGCACATTACCGGGCAGCCACCCTTTGGTTGGAGGCTAACGCCGACCTCGACCGGTTCATCGCCGTCGAACAGGAGAGCGCTACTTCAATTGGTGAGGAAATCGGCGAAGTGTTCGATGTGCAGCTTGGTATTTAGGAATCCGTTTCAAGTCGAAACGGGTTCTATTTGAGCGGGCTCCGGGGGGCGGGTTCATGCGGATGCTGGTTATCGAGGGCAGTTATTTTGACGGCAAATCCTCGAAAGGGATTGCGGCGCGCGCTAACGTGGATGCATCCGGCTATGTGCTGTTAACGTTTGAGGGTGGTGAGCGGCGTGCTGTGATCAAGGACTTGCACATATCGCCCCGTGTCGGCAGCAGCTCGCGTTTTATCACCTACCCCGACGGCGCTCAGTTCGAAACGCTCGACAACGACGCGGTGGATACGGCGTTAAAGTACGTCGGTCGAGAATCCGGTTTACTGCATGCGTTGGAAAGCCGTTTGCGTTACATCATTCCGGCGCTGATTGCCGTCGTTGTGATGAGCGCGTGGTTCATCCGTGACGGTGTTCCGATGCTGTCGGACTTGCTGGCAACGCATATGCCGGCCGCAACCAGCAAATATCTGGGGGACAAAACCCTCGAAGGGCTGGATGAACATTTCTTTGAAGCCTCAAACCTGCCGGCTGAGCGCAAGGAGCGCCTGCGGCAGAGGTTTGAAGAGATACTGGCGGCGGAATCCCCGGAAGTGTTGAAGGACTTTGATTTCCGGCTGTTGTTCCGCAAGAGCGAATCGTTGGGCGCTAATGCCTTGGCGTTGCCGTCGGGCGTTGTCGTGATGACCGATGAACTGGTGCTGCTTGCCGATCACGACGAGGAGTTGATTTCCATTTTGGCCCACGAGGTTGGCCACGTCGTTCACCGCCACGGCCTGCGGCACATGATTCGCAATTCGCTGCTGAGCGTGCTGATCATCTGGATCACCGGCGACGCCAGCGGCGCCTCGGCATTTATCGCTAGCCTGCCCGCCCTGTTGATCAACCTGCAGTACTCCCGCGATTTCGAGCGGGAGGCTGACGAGTACTCGCTGCACTATCTGTTGGCACACGATATCAGCCCGCAACGGTTCGTTTGCATCATGCAACGGTTGGACGCGTCACATGGCGACGCAGAAGACACGCCGGCGTTTTTGTCGACGCATCCGGCGACCGGTGAGCGTCTTGACATGTTTCGCCGGCATCTCGATAGTGACAGTGCTGTCGATTGCGATAAAAAAGCTTTAATTAACCACGGGGCACGGGGAACACAGGGTGGTTTCCAATGAGGCATAAAGGCCGGCCGCAAAAAATAAGCAGAAATAAAAATACTCTCGAATCATTATCTGAATCCTTTGCTTTTCTGGCTCAGACTGAAAATCAGAAGTGTCTGATAACTGTTAGTTGCGCTTTGGGTTTTGCAATCAGATATATTTTTTACTTTACTCCCTTTCTTCCCCGTCCTCCGCGGTGGCTTTTGATTTTGAACAAAAGCAAACTACCCGGCAGCCCGCCCAGTAATGTGTAGATTAAGGTGACGTCGAGGGCGCGGTGCAATACCGCGCTTTCTCTTCCGAAAAGTCCCACGACCGCCGAGGCGGGCGATGTGCGTGTAAATGGTGCTGACGGCGGCGCACCATCCTGATTTGAAAAAGCAGGCATTAAGGGTTGCCAATTTTCGCCGGTTTTTTTCGACCTCATCTGTCCAGCGTACGATAACCGATAGCCTCGCTCAGATGTACGGCTTCGATCCTTTCCATGCCAGCGAGATCGGCGATGGTGCGTGCTACTTTCAGAATACGGTCGTGCGCGCGCGCCGACAACCCCAGCTTGTCGATGGCCGCATTCAACAGGTTTTGTGCGGTATCCGGAAGACGGCAGTACTGTCGGATTTGTTTATGATTCATGCGGGCGTTGGAGACGCCGGCCCGTTCCAACTGCCGGTGGCGGCAGCGTGTCACGCGTTCGCGCACCTCGGCGCTGCTTTCCGCCGGTGTTGCCGAATTACGGTTTTGCAATTGTTCGCGGGGCAGGCGGGGAACGGGGATGTGTAAATCGATACGATCGAGGATAGGTCCGGATATTCGGCTACGGTAACGTCTGATTTGGTCGGGCGTGCAACGACAATTCGCCTGTGTGTCGCCCAGATAACCGCAGGGGCAGGGATTCATGGCGGCAATCAGTTGAAAGCGGGCCGGGAATTCGGCCTGACGGGCCGCCCGCGAAATGATGATTCGCCCTTTTTCCAACGGTTCGCGCAGCACGTCCAGTACCCGCCGATCATATTCGGTGAACTCGTCGAGAAACAAAACACCCTGGTGGGCAAGCGATACTTCACCGGGACGCGGGT
>DASVCP010000476.1:0-6159 GCA_036381555.1 Gammaproteobacteria bacterium | reverse complement strand
CAAGCCCTCCAAAAAGCAGCTTAAAAACCTCTAACCACAGAGGACACGACCGCCAGGGATGGCGGAAGTGCAGATAACGCAAGGAGCGGTTATCTGCCGGAGAGCACAGAGGGAAAATCAAGAAAAGCACTACAAGCTTTGCCTGAAGCTCGATTTTGCAAGTTTTGCCGACTTCTCAATATTGTTTTTCTCAGTGTTCTCCGTGCGCTCCGTGGTTAAATTCTTTATAAATTAAGTCTCGCTGCAAAACCACTGGCGAAATGGGCCTGGAATTGGTAGTTTAGCGGCCCGTTTTTGGCCGACTGTCCTGTATCATCCGCAGCATGACGAAAACAGCACGAACTCTCCTGGTGACCAGCGCCCTGCCGTATGCCAACGGGCCAATTCACATCGGCCACCTGGTGGAATATATCCAAACGGACATCTGGGTGCGTTTTCAGAAGCTGCGCGGGCATCGGTGCATTTACGTCTGTGCCGATGACGCGCATGGAACCCCGATTATGCTCAGGGCGCAGAAAGAAGGCATTTCCCCCGAAGCGTTAATCGGCCGGTATTACCGGGAACACCAGGCCGATTTCAAAGCCTTTCACATCGAATTCGATAACTACCATTCGACCCATTCTGACGAAAACCGGGAATTGGCCGCCTACATTTATTTGCAGCTGCGCGACAAGGGCCATATTGCCCGCCGGACGATCGAACAGGCTTACGATTCCGTCGCCAAAATGTTTCTGCCGGACCGTTTTATCAAGGGTGCCTGCCCGCGTTGCGGCGCCGCCGACCAGTACGGCGATTCCTGCGAGGTTTGCGGCGCCACCTATTCGCCCACCGACTTGAAGAACCCGGTATCTGCCATTTCGGGCACAACACCGGTCACCCGTGAATCGGAACATTTCTTTTTCAAACTCGGTGATTTCGAGCCGATGCTGCGCGAATGGACCGCCAAGCACGCGCAGGCGGAAATCGCCAACAAGCTCAACGACTGGTTCCGCGACGGTCTCAAGGACTGGGATATTTCCCGCGACGCCCCATACTTCGGCTTCGAAATTCCGGATCAACCCGGCAAATATTTCTATGTCTGGCTGGACGCGCCGGTCGGATACATGGCCAGTTTCAAACAGTACTGCCAGCGTGAAGGCGTCGATTTCCTCGAATTCTGGGGACAAGGCAGCACGGCCGAACTGCACCATTTCATCGGCAAGGATATCGCCTATTTCCACACCCTGTTCTGGCCCGCCATGCTGGAAGGCGCCGGATTTCGCAAGCCCACCGGGGTGTACTGCCACGGCTTCCTGACGGTCGACGGGCAGAAAATGTCCAAGTCGCGCGGCACATTCATCACCGCCGCGACCTACCTGAAACACCTTAACCCGGAATACTTCCGCTACTACATCGCCGCCAAACTGGGGCCGGGGGTGGAGGATATCGACCTCAATCCGAGCGACTTCGTGGCCAGGGTCAACAGCGATCTGGTGGGGAAAGTGGTAAACATCGCCAGCCGTTGCACGGGCTTTATCAAAAAACTCTCCAACGGCAAGCTGGCGCCTTCGCTGGCCGAACCGGATCTGTTCGCTGACTTTACCTCTGTAAGCGAGACCATTGCCGGTTATTACGAGAGCCGGCAGTTCGGGCGGGCCATCCGTGAGATCATGGCGCTGGCGGATAAAGCCAACCAGTACATCAACGACAAGGAACCTTGGGCACTTGCCAAGCAGCCCGGCCGCGAACAGGAAGCGCAGGCCATATGCTCGCAAGGCATCAACCTGTTTCGGGTGTTGATCGGCTATCTGAAACCGGTACTACCGAAACTGGCGAGCGATTCCGAAGACTTTCTTAACATCCCTGCCTTGCAATGGCGCGATATCGGGCAACCCCTGCTCGATCATACGATCAACGCATTCAAACCCCTCGTGACCCGGGTGGAACAGGAAAAAATCGACATGATGATTGAAGATTCCAAAGATAATTCGACAGAGGCCGTGCCATCGAAAACCGCTGACCCGCTGGCGCCGATCATCACTATCGACGATTTCGCCAAGGTCGATTTGCGTGTGGCCAGAATCATCAAGGCGGCGCACGTGGAAGGCGCCGACAAGCTGCTGCAATTGACGCTGGACATCGGCGGCGGCGAAACCCGCAACGTGTTCGCCGGCATCAAATCAGCCTACAGCCCCGAGGCGCTGACTGGAAGGCTGACGGTGATGGTGGCGAATCTGGCGCCGCGAAAAATGAAGTTCGGCACCTCGGAAGGTATGGTGCTGGCCGCGGGCGGAGACGGGGGACTCTTTATTCTGTCACCGGACGACGGGGCGCAACCCGGCATGCGGATCAAGTAAAGCCGGTTGTAGGGATATAGCAAAAAATTATAGGTTGTCCCCGTTATAGGAGAAGGGTGATTTTGTTATATTCGTTTCCTTTAAAAAATCTCCTCACTCAAAACTTTTAGCTATATCGTCATAGGCGAGCGGATGACCGAATACGCACTGATCCTGGTAAGTACCGTGCTGGTCAACAACTTCGTGCTGGTGAAGTTTCTGGGGCTTTGTCCGTTCATGGGTGTATCGCGCAAGCTGGAAACCGCCATGGGTATGGCGCTGGCCACCGCTTTTGTGCTGACGCTGTCTTCGGTGTGCAGTTATATTGTCAACCAGTATCTGCTCGCGCCGCTGGGCTTGGAAATGCTGCGGACACTGACGTTTATCCTCGTGATCGCGGTCGTGGTGCAGTTCACCGAAATGGTCGTCCACAAAACCAGCCCGCTCCTGTATAACGTGCTGGGTATTTTTCTGCCTCTGATCACCACCAACTGCGCCGTGCTGGGCGTGGCCCTGCTGAATATCCAGGAGCAACACAGTTTCATGGAATCGTTCTTTTACGGCTTCGGCGCCGCCGTCGGTTTTTCCCTGGTGCTGATTCTGTTCGCCGCCATGCGCGAGCGGCTGGCGGTCGCCGACGTTCCCGAGGTGTTCAAGGGCGCGCCGATCGCCCTGGTGACCGCCGGACTGATGTCGCTGGCGTTCATGGGCTTCGCCGGACTGATCAAGGCCTGAAGCCGATGTTCGCCGCCATTATTGCCATCACATTGCTTGCCGCCGCCTTCGGGTTGCTGCTCGGCTATGCCGCCGTGCGCTTCAAGGTCGAGGGCGATCCGGTGGTCGATCAGATTGACGCCCTGCTGCCGCAGACCCAGTGCGGACAATGCACCTTCCCGGGCTGCCGGCCGTACGCCGAAGCCATCGCCGCCGGCAAGGCCGACATCAACCAGTGCCCCCCGGGCGGCGAGGCGACCATCCAGGCGCTGGCCGATCTGTTGGGCCGCGAAGCCAAACCGTTGAATCCCGATAACGGCACGGAAGGCGACAAAATGGTCGCGGTGATCGATGAAAACGTCTGCATCGGCTGCACCCTCTGCATCCGCGCCTGTCCGGTGGACGCCATTCTGGGCGCCACCAAGCAAATGCACACGGTGATCGCAGACGAATGCACCGGCTGCAAGCTGTGTGTCGAACCCTGCCCGGTGGACTGCATTAGCATGGAGCCGGTTGGTGAAACATTGGAAACCTGGCGCTGGCCGTTCCCGAACAAACCCGAGATCATTCCGCATATCCAGGTTACAGGCGGACATCATAAGAGCGGCACATATGACTGAAAGCCTGCCCGTAACACCCGGGCTGCACCGCTTCAACGGCGGCATTCGTTTTGTGCACCGGGAGGATGCTTCCACGCACGAACCGATCGCCTCTTTGCCGCTGCCCCGCGTGCTGGTGCTGCCCCTGCAGCAGCATATCGGCGAAGCCGCCATTCCCTGTGTGAAAGTCGGCGAGCGCGTATTAAAAGGCCAGCTGCTGGCCGAACCCAAGGGTTACATTGGCGCGCCGATCCATGCGCCGACCTCCGGCACGGTGATAGAAATCGCCGACCGGCCGATCGCCCACCCTTCGGGCCTGACAGCGCCCTGCATCACCCTGGAGGTGGATGGAGAAGATCGCTGGACCGAGCACCGGCCGATCGACAGCTACCGGGAACTGGACCGCAGCAGCTTGCGCAACCGAATCCGCGACGCCGGTATCGTCGGACTGGGTGGCGCGGGTTTTCCGAGCGCGGTCAAACTGAATCCCGGCCCCAGCCGCAAGATTCATACCCTGCTGGTGAACGCCGCCGAGTGTGAGCCTTATATCAATTGTGACGACATGCTGATCCGGGAACGTGCAACAGACATCGTGGCGGGCATCGAAATCGCGCTGCATTGCATAGACGCGCCTCGTTGCATTATCGGTATCGAAGACAGCATGCCGGCCGCTCATGCAGCCTTGCAACAGGCGATTACCCAGACCGCCGCCACGAATATCGACATCGTCGTAGTGCCGACGGTTTACCCCACCGGTGGCGAAAAACAGCTGATCAAGGTCATTACCGGACAGGAAGTCCCCAAGGACGGCCTGCCGGCCGATATCGGTATCGTCTGTCACAACGTCGGCACGCTGTACGCCATTGCGCGCGCCATACTGCACGGCGAGCCGTTAATCTCCCGCATCGTGACAGTGACGGGCAAGGGTGTGAGCAAACCCCGCAACCTCGAAGTGCTGATCGGGACTCCGATACGCGAGCTGATCGAGTTCTGCGGCGGTTACACCGAGCGTGTTTCGCGCCTGCTGCTGGGCGGCCACATGATGGGTTTTGCGCTGCACTCCGACGACCTGCCGGTCGTCAAGGCGGCCAACTGCATACTTGCCGGCACACCCGAGGAACTGCCGGAACCCGGCAAAGCCGGGCCCTGCATTCGCTGCGGCATGTGCGAACAAGCCTGCCCGGTAAACCTGCTGCCCCAACAGTTGTACTGGTACACGAAGGCCAAGGACTTCGACAAAACCCGGGAGTACAACCTGTTCGACTGTATCGAGTGCGGTTGCTGCGCTTATGTCTGCCCCAGTGAAATTCCATTGGTCCAATATTATCGTTACGCCAAAACCGAGATCCGTAACGCCGAGCGTGAACGGCAAAAATCGAACATCGCCCGCGAACGTTTCGAGTTCCGCAAGGAGCGCCTGGAGCGGGAAGAACGCGAAAAAGCGGAAAAGCTGCGGCAACGCAAGGAGGCGCTGGCACAGAAGACCGCCGATGACGATGGCAAAAAAGCAGCCATCCAGGCCGCGCTCGAAAGAGTGAAGGCAAAAAAAGCCACACAAGAAGAAAAACAGGATTAAGGAATGCGATTTAAAACCGTCACCTCGCCGCACGACCAATCGGGCAATCGAGTCAGCGGCGTCATGTTCAACGTGGTCCTGGCGCTGGTGCCCGGCACCTTGGCGTTGAGCTGGTTTTTTGGCTGGGGCGTGTTGATCAACATTATTATCGCCGTCACGACGGCCTGGGCGGCCGAGGCGATGATCCTCTCGATCCGCAAGCGCCCGGTATTCAGCACGCTGAAGGACAACTCCGCCCTGGTCAGCGCCTGGTTACTGGCGCTGGCCTTGCCGCCGCTGGCGCCCTGGTGGCTGACGGTGCTGGGCGCGGCCTTCGCCATTATCTTCGCCAAACAGCTGTACGGCGGGCTGGGTTACAACCCCTTCAATCCGGCCATGGTCGGTTACGTGGTTTTGTTGATCTCCTTTCCCCTGGAAATGACCCAGTGGCTGTCGCCTGGATCAGTGGAGGAACTGCCGGGGCTGGACGAAACATTGCGTATTATGCTGCTCGGGCAACTGCCGCCGGAAGGCTGGGACGCGGTGTCCGGCGCGACACCCCTGGACCTGATGAAAGTCGAGCTGGGCTTGATGAAAACCGTCGAGGAAATCAAAACCAACCCGCTGTTTGGGTATTTCAGCGGCCGCGGTTGGGAATGGGTTGGCGTTCTGTACCTGCTCGGCGGCCTGTACCTGCTTTTCAAGCGTATCATTACCTGGCACATCCCCGTGGCGATGCTCGGCAGCCTGTTCGCCATCTCGGCGCTGTTTTTCCTGGTCGATTCCGGCAGCCACGCGTCGCCGTTGTTTCACATTTTCAGCGGCGGCGCGCTGTTGGGCGCATTCTTTATCGCCACCGACCCTGTTTCCGCCTGCACCAGCAACAAGGGCAAGCTGTTTTATGGTGCGGGTATCGGCTTGATAACCTATGTCATCCGCCGTTGGGGCGGTTATCCCGACGGCATCGCCTTCGCGG
>DASVCP010000475.1:0-7185 GCA_036381555.1 Gammaproteobacteria bacterium | reverse complement strand
ATCGAGAAGCCGAAGGCACTTCGAATCGAAGCAACCATTTCTTCCGCCGTAAAAGCATTAACATGTACTTCCTGCTCAACTTGAACAGCGCGAATAAATTGTTTCTCCGGCCCTGTTTGCTGACTATATGTCTCGTATCCCTTTATCGCATGATCGCTTATAAAGCCAGCACTACCTATCAACGCGAACAAGCCTGCAACCCCCAAAAAATTTTCAGATCTGCTCAAGATAGTATTTGGCAAATTTTTCTGATTATAATCTTCACTAAACTTAAACGGCATACGCGAACCACTACCAATACTAGTGAAAGACACTGCACCCTGCTCTGCAAGTGGCAAAATTATCACAGCTTGTCCCATATCAGATCACTCCCATTCTTTTAAAGCTGCTTGAGTTACTGCTGTCTTAAAAGACTTTGAAGTTAATGTATGTAATGCCCGCAAATTCTTTACTATACTTTTGGGATCAAAATCGAATTCTTTTTCAGAAAAATGATCTGTATCTAAAATAGCAGTGCGCTTCTCAGAATCAGGCTCTTTTTTCAAAGCAAGCCTTAGTGGCATCAAATCAGATGGAATAGGTGAAGCATGATTCGCCAATATACAACGACATACTAGTTGCCCAACTTCGGTTTTTATCACCGTTTCGCTTATAGAGCGCAAACATTTTGAGTCTAGTGCTCCTGAAGCTAAGCCCATCAACCCCGGAGAAATATAAGCATCCAAAGCTTTATCACCCTCAGGCACAATAAAATCAATATAGCGAAGACCAATCCGCTGCACCAAAGCGGGCTCCATAATTGAGCCTACAACTTCTATGCTTCTCTCAAACTGCTCAAAAAAATCATCTGAGTGAGTATAGGCAGTAGTCTGCATCACTAGTGAACTGCTAGATAAGCTAATCCCGGTAGTTTTGGCCTTATTCGAAAAATCCCACTCCCTTACAGTTAAAACTTCGGGCGCACTACTTCCACCAATTGACCACTGAAAACCCTGCCGAATTATCGGGTCAAATCGCGGATACTCCTTTCTCAAAGCCTCCTGAATTTTGGGAATATACGGACTTATGTCGGCAATTGGACTAAATTTCACCTGCGCCAACACGTACACTAACGGGGCATTGCTAAGTTTAGAAGATAGGCTCATTGACTAATATCGGCAGATTTATATTTTCTTACACCAAATCTTACACTCTTTGACCTAAAATTCAAAAAAAGTTTGCGAATGCGCTTAACGCCGACCGTACCCTCATTTACTATTTTTTTATAAAAATCAATAACTTAATCAATAAACTAGATCAGAATATACATATAAACGGTTTGTATAAAGCACAATAGTTTCACTATTATCAACAACAAATATGGAATTGGTCCCGATCCTCTTTAAATTTGTAAAACTGACGCACCCCCAAAAGTGGAACCACAAACTCACGATGCCTTTTCAAAGGCATCGGCTTTTGTAATTCAGGTGAGAATGCTTGCGCCTCCCGGTTGTAAAAGCCTTCGACATACCTGAACAAGCTATGCTGCACCTATCGCGGGGCCATTTTGTATCGCTGCTAGTCGACGTGCTCAGTTTTTAGGGTTCCAAAAAAAGCTTCAGCTACAGCATTGCCAACACAGTTTCCTTTGCGGCCCATGCTCAACCTCACGTCACCTGACTGAGCAAATCGACGTTCTGGTCGTTCTCGCATATGGATGCCTTAGCCTGGATGAAATACCTCCAACCCAACAGCATCGCTATGCATACCTCAAAAAATTACTATTAGCTTCTTTACAAAATACTAATAGTAAACTATAGTTAATTTAGATTGGGAAATTACAGATGGAGGCATATTAGTGAGCGCAGCAACAAAGGTATCTGTGGAAATAGATCGCCATGTCTTCGAAAAACTTCAGTCATTAGCCGAACCCTTAATTGATGATCCTAGCTCGGTAATTGAGAAACTAATAACACACTGGAAAGAAAACCCGCCAACTCAAGGAGCTAAAAAAAATCCTGGGAAATGGTGGGTATCTGCTCGTGGCGAAAAACTGCCAGTTGGGCTAGAGCTTCGCGCAAGATACGGCGGCGAAACCTATAAGGCAAAAATACTTTCATCAGGGATTCTCTTCCAGAGTGAAACTTTTAACAGCCCATCAGCAGCAGCCATACATGTAAAGAATATTTCTGGCTTAGTCGGCAATTCAGCGAATACTAACGGCTGGAGATTTTGGGAGTACTACGATGAAGAATCTGGCGTATGGCGAGATCTTGAGCTGTTTCGCAAACAAGGCTCATAAACACCCGGCAATAAATCAAAAGTTAAAGTTATATATCTATAGAAATGGAGAATAACCACTTTAGCCGCTTGGTGTACTTAGACCATGGTGTTCTGGATCAAATGACAAAAGGTGATCCAGCCGGGGTGGGGCGGCTGTTTGATTCTAAAAAATTAATCGCCGTATATTCAGACGAAAATCTGAACGAGATTAAGAAATCCAAAGGATATGAAGAAAACTTTTTATCCTTATTAAAAAGTATTGCCGCCAGATATTTAAAGCCCAATATGCAGGAGTATCGATATACCGGAAGTGCACAGGTATTTGAAGGCGACCCCAAAGAAATCTTTCATTCTTATGTTGAAAATACCGAAGAAATGCCAAAGTATGGGTATGGCATAAGCGGAATGGCACAGAAGATGTGGGGAGGACTGCAAAATGCTTCCTTCGCAGAAATTCTTGAAGGTGGCGCTGACGAATTAAAGCAATTATTAGACATTGATCCCAAGGATATTGATGAGTTACCTATAGATGAAGAAAAGAAGTCGCAAATTAAAAGTATGTTGGAGATATTACCAACCCTCGTAGATGAAGCGAATTCCGAATTCGCTAATATTTCTAATTATAATCTCCCTGAAAATGCAGTTAAGACTTTCGAGGAAGCATCTGGATTGGGACCAAAAGTCTTAAAAAATATAAAAGGCCCCGACGTAGTAGGACAAATCTGGAAGATGATTAGGGAATCAATTCCTCACGAGATTACTACTTTAGAACAATTCTTTGGACTCGATCTCTCGGCCTGGGGAAATATTCAGAATCTCTCCACCGTGGAGAAAGTGAATGCGATTTATCATCAATTGAACTTCGTTGGGTATTACAGAGACTCCGGGATGAAAAAGGAAAAAAGATTTAATGCGTCTTTTAGTGATATGACTCATGCAGGCATGGCTTCGTTTTGTAGATTGTTTATCTGTAGAGATGAAGACTTAACTATGAAAGCTGCCGCAGCTTATGAATATCTAAAATTGGGAACGCAAATAATATATTTAGACTTAAATCGAAAACTCTGATATTTCTTATTTCATTTACAACGAAAATAAACCGTCTTCTGAGAGACCCCGAAGGGGGGCCTGCACAGGGACGTGCAAGCGTAATCGAACTGCCGACAGAAATAGATAAAGTGTTCAATTCTGTCCGAACTTAATCCGGGCAACGATCGGTGGAAAAAACTGGGGGTTAATGAACCTTGGGAGGAATGGTGCCCAGGGACAGAATCGAACTGCCGACACGGGGATTTTCAGTCCCCTGCTCTACCGACTGAGCTACCTGGGCGTGTCGTGATATGAACTTAAAACTCTTTCTTTCGGGCTCGGACTGAAAATCCTTTTCACTAACCGGTTATACGCCTCCGTACCTCCGGCGCCCTGCCGCTATTCGCGGCCCCGCCATCCTGGGCATTTTGTTTATAGACCCAGTGATTAACAGTCACTTGCTCGACTGCCTACTCGCGGAAAGCTGCGTATTAAAGCGGTTGCGGCTTGCCGAGTCAAGGGCTATTCCGAAGGCGGGACGAACTCCTTGGGGGCGGCCGAGCCTTCGCCGAAGAAGAATTTTTCCATCTCTTCCTCGAGGAATTTGCGAGCTTTCGGGTCGATGGGGGTCAGGCGGTATTCGTTGATCAGCATGGTCTGGTGGCCCAGCCACTGTTGCCAGGCTTGCTTGGAGACGTTTTCATAGATCCGCTTGCCGAGCTCGCCCGGGTAGGGGAGCCGGTCGAGGCCTTCGGCCTCTTTGTCCAGTTTCACACAGTGCACCATGCGTGCCATTGCCTTACCTCTCTTGCTCAACCTTCGCCGCAAGCCGCCTTTATACCAAAGTCTGGGGGTGAGGCCAAATTGCGATTTAACCGCGTATTAATGCCTAGTCCGGTTGCCATTTTTAACCCCAATATTCTCACGCGAAGCAGATAGCTTGCTCCTGCATGATCTGCACTTCCGCCATCCATGGCGGTCGGGCGCGAAGGCGCGAAAAACAAGACAAAATAAAGTGAAACTTGAAGCAAAACACCAAATCCTTGATGGAATAACAATCCCTTGGATTAACCCAAGAACTCTTAGTGCCTTCGCGCCTTCGCGTGAGACAAAAAATCAGAACCGGCTTTTCGGGCTCATAAATCCACCAGACTCAGCTGCCCGTTGTTGTTTTGCCCGCCTTGATATTTCTGCATCAGTTTTCTCACCGGCGCGGCCAGGCCGCCCACCGAGGCCTGGGGATCGAACCACAGCCAGCGGTCGCCGCTCATGATCTGCGGTTTCAGCGATTCGATCCGGGCGATGACCGGCTTGATGTTCAGGTGAAAGTGACTGAAGGTGTGGCGCAGGATGCTCCACGCCTCGACCACTTCGATATGGCCCACGGTCTTTTGCGCCCATGCTACCGGATTCTCCTCCGGCGCGATTTCGGGGAAGCCCAGCAGGCCGCCCCAAATGCCGCTGGGCGGGCGGCGTTCTAGCAGGAATTCGCCGGCGGCGTTGGTGATGAGCAGCATTTGCACGTCTTTCACCGGCAGGGCGCGTTTGGGTTTTGAGGCGGGCAGTTCATGAACCCTGGCTGCGGCGCGCGCGCGGCAGTCGTCGGCCACGGGGCATTGAGCGCACAGCGGTTTGCCGCGCCGGCAGACGATGGCGCCGAGGTCCATCATGGCCTGGGTGTAATCGGCCGCGCGTGCGTGCGGGGTCAGCGCTTCAGCGTGTTCCCATAACGCGGCCGCGACGGCGTTTTCGCCCGGCCAGCCGTCGACGGCGAAGTAACGCGCCAGCACGCGTTTGACGTTGCCGTCGAGGATCGGGTGGCGCTGATCCAGCGCCTGGGCGAGGATGGCGCCGGCGGTGGAACGGCCGATGCCGGGCAGGGCCTGTACGTCGTCGAATGCGGTTGGAAACACGCCGCCGTGCTCATCGCGGACGATGCGGGCGGTCTTGTGCAGGTTGCGGGCGCGGGCGTAGTAACCCAGCCCGGACCAGTGTTGCAGCACGTCGTCGACCGGTGCATCGGCCAGGGCGATTATGTCGGGGAAGCGTTGCATGAAGCGCTGGAAATACGGAATCACGGTAGCCACCTGGGTCTGTTGCAGCATGATTTCCGAAATCCATACCCGGTAGGGATTTCGGTCCTGCTGCCACGGCAGATCCTTGCGGCCGTGGACGTCGAACCAGGCCAGCACCCGCCGGCTGAACTGTTGCTTCTTCCGCTTCAAACAAACCTCTTTAGAACCTATCTCAAAATTGCTGTGCTTGCTGATACATCGTTAAAAAAGTCCTCAAAATGCTCATTTACTACCCGTGTAAACTCCGCTTATTGCTCGGCGCGTCCTGCGCCTCACCCCTTCGGGGCCTGCCTATCGGCTGTCCCAATTCGTTCCAGACGAATTGGTCGGACATTTTTGCCTCGTCTCACCTGCGCTCGCGACATTTTGAGACAGGCTCTAATCGAACAGCTTCCTGATCGCTTCCTTTTTCTTTTCTTCGAGCTTTTTCTTGAGCTCTTCTTCCCTGGCCTTGCGCTGCCGCTCCACTTCGGCCTTTTTCTCGGCCTCCAGCCGCTCCAATTCCGCCCGGGCGGCTTCCTGCTTGCGTTGCAGTTCCGCCTTGGCGGCATCCTTGGCCGCGCCGACCTCGGCCTTGACCTTGCCGGTGACCGCGCTGCCCAGCGCTTTGAGGCCGACGCTTGCATAATTGATTTCGTCGAGTTTGCCTTTCAAAGGGAACTCGATCGGGAAATCGTAAAGATCGTTCAGCGGGTCGTCCTGGCCGGCGCCGTCGTCGGACAGCAGTATTGTCAGCACGTAGTCGATGACCTCGGTGGGCAACTGGTAAGAACCTTTGCCGGTGACATACAAATGCCGCGCCTTGACTTCGAGATCCTGGTTTTTGACAGTGCCGTTTTCGATGACGCCGCTGGCGGTGATCGAGGAAAACTTGGTCGGCTCGCCCACCGGTTTGTTGGGGTCCGGCTGCTCGCCCCGCAGTTTGGCCCTGACGTTGCGCAGGGACTCGCGGACGTTCATGCTGAGCGCACCGTCGCGAAACGCCAGCGCGAACTTGCCGTCAAGTTCCTGCATCAGTCCGCTGACGCGGTTGCCGGTGGTGTTGACCTCAGCCTCGACGTTCATGAGGCCTTCCAGCAGACGCTTGTCCATGAAGTCCTGCATCAGCGGACCGACGGTGACATCGCTCAGTTGCAGGGTCGAGGTATAGACCGGCACTTCGCCGGTCACGTCGAGCCGGGCGGCGCCGCGGAACTGTCCCTGGTAGAGGTCGACGGCCAGGGGTTCCAGATCGACGATGCCGTCTTTGGCCTTGAGGCCGGTGTCGATGTTGGCGGTTTTCAGGTTCATGACCTGCAGTGCGCCGATTTTGAAACGTCCGTCGAGATTCAGAGTCCGCAGCATTTCCACCGGCAGTTGGATTTCCGGGTCGGCCGCCGCCTCCCCGTCCGCCGGCGGCGTTTCCGCTTCGGTTTCGTCGGGCGGCGGCAAGTAGCGGTCGAGATTGATCGCATCCAACGCCAGGTCGAAGGTGATCGCGGGCTGTTCGAAATTGTTTAACGCAAGCCGGCCGGTGAGATTGGAATCGTCCAGCAATGTGACAATGTCGGACACCTCAACCGTATCGCTGCCGGCCTTGAAACCGGCGGTGAGCTTCAGGGTTTGCAGTACGGTTTCGTCGGCGGTGATCGGCAGCGGCACGGCCAACGTGCCGAGCGTGCGTTGCAACGAGTCGATTTGCAGATGAACGTTGCCGCCAATCTCCGGCGCATCTCCGTCGATGCCGGTGATCGAGGCGTTCAGGCCGGCGGCCAAACCGGCCAGCCGGGCCGACACCGACTCGATCGCGGCGGTGCCCGACTTGAGGTCGGCGACGATG
>DASVCP010000474.1:0-6442 GCA_036381555.1 Gammaproteobacteria bacterium | reverse complement strand
CACCCTGGCGTTGCTGCGGCTATACATTCCTCAGTAGCTTCCATAGCCGCCGCGGGCGTGTAGTGAAGGCCCAGTTCAAAAGATGCAAGGGCGAGCTCATGCACCTCTCGTGGGCTTAGTGCGTGAAGCATTCCGTGCGCTGTGAGCATCCCAAAGTAAAAAGTGCCAATCAGCGCTTGTTCAAGCTTGGAGGCAGAGTCGAACTCAACTCCCGACGCCGAAAGTAAAGCGGCGGACATTGCGTTTGCTTCGCCAATGTGCCGCTGCACGGCCTTGGAGTGAGCACGCTTACGAAAAAGGTCGAACAGTCCCATGGTTGAAGGCTAACGATTAAATAAGCCGCTGAGGTGCGACAGCGCCGAGGTCGCGCTTGATTTGATTGTTAGAACTCATTCCACATTTCCTAAATCGCTCGGACCAAATCTATAGTTACATTTTTCATCTTCGCACTCTTCAATAACGCCATACCATGAGAGTGCTTTGCCAGCATCAATTACGGCGATATTATAGTCTGGGTTGCAGAACTCACCGAATTCTTTTATATGGTATTCACGACATATCAGCTCATAGTCTTGTTTATATACTTGCACCTCCAGCTTCCACCCGTCATATCGATAGTGGTTTTGAAGCACCCATGCCAATGCTATTTTTCCCGCAACAACTCGATCAACATTATTCATTGGGATAACCTTAATTCGGAAATCTAATGTTGAATTTGAGGCGCAAGCGGCCAACATAAGCATTGCTAAAACATTTAGGTACTTTCTCTTCATGAGCTCTAACGATTGGCTAAAACGCGGAGGCGCGATAGCGCCGGAGTCGTTTTGAGCTACTCTTTAGCTGCTTTACCAACTAACGCTGACATTTTTAATTTCACTTGAGTTGTAAGCAGTAACTACAGCCGAGCCTTTGTTTCCAGACATATTTAAACTGCTTATGTGATATTTATAATTATCGCCTAGTTTCTCTTTTGCTAAGGCTTTGGCTTTTTCAGAAGATTCACTATTAAATAGAAAGCCAAATATTACACCACCTAAAACTATAATCCCGAGGGCGGCATATAATGCTGTTTTTGGTTTTCCTATCTCATAACCGGCCTGCTCAAGTTTAGCTAATGCACTGGGATTAGATAGTTGCTTATACAGCCAAATAAGCACGCCTATAAAAATGATTGAAAAGGCGTATGAACCAAGCATCACAGCAGGATTTAACTTTATCTGTGTTACCAGCAGTTGTAACGGCATTATTATTGGAAAGAGAAAAAACATACTGATAAAAGCAATAACAAAGAAGGCGCTAAACCAGCGAGCAACACGTGCTGTTTTTATGCTACCTTTCACGAGCAGCGCTCCGACAATTACTGCAAAAATATTAAAGCTGGATGAATAGCTGATTTTATTGGCAATGCAATACGCCATTACACCAATATCTATTATTCCAATAATAAGCAGCACGATACCTGCTTTTCTAAAGGGATTGTCAATTTCTTCCATGTTTGTCTCTTTTGGCTGCTAACATAAACTCAGTCGAGGAGACGCTATCGTGCCTCCTCGACTAAAGCGACTTATTATGGTTTTTTGCATTTATACGCCGAACCCTTTGTAATATATAAATTCATATCTTGCATATCATGAGCACTGACGACATGAGATTCTTTCTTTTTGACATGCCCACATTCCCTCGGAGCCTTGCCACCATATCTATAAAATCATCCAAAGATGAATCCTGTCCTTCAGCGCTACTCGCCTCCAACACTAAGTAGGAAGCCCTTCTATTTTCTGGACATTTTCTAAACCTTCATCCCAATCCGCTTTACTGGATACAAATATATGTGCGCTTGGCTTGATCGGGATCTTATCATCCAAGCTCCCAGCAGGAACGACTATCAGGCTGCCATCCATCTGCACATTTGGCAGAGCTGAACCGCAACTCGTGCAAAAGCTTTTTACGTGCCTCGTACCAGGTACGGTATAGATCTTGATCATATCCAAGCCAGACAACCAATTTAGACTGGCTTTTGTCGAAAATAAATTTGAAGCGTGAGCTGAGCCAGTGTCTTTACGACAATATTCACAATGACACAGAAAGAAACTTTCGAATGCACCTTCTATTTCGAAACGCACTTCACCGCATAGGCATGAACCTTTAGTACTCATATTCATTTCTACAATCCTGAGTCAAGCTCGAAACGGGCTAAATCAAATGCACATAACAGCATGATACAGAAGCCCAACACCTCTGTTTCCTTATCATGAGGTGGCCTCTTATTTTTTTGAGGCTCGTCGAGATAGCCGAGATAACTTTTTGTTTTTATTAACAAAACTGGATTATCTCCGCCTGCCCGTTTTAATTAGTGAGGAATGATTCCTCATAATACCCGACTTCCGTACCGAATTTACACCAGGCCCGAATAGGTGAAAAGCAAAAATATAGACAAACCCACCCCAAAAAACCGAATCTCCGGGACGGAGGGTACTTGAGCCCCCGCCCTCCAGGATTCTGTCTGGCTTTTATATCCCTGCGTCTTTGCGCCTTCGCGTCTTGGCGTCATATTTTATGATTCCCTATCCGCCAACGCCGCATGCGCCGCCGGCCGGGCAATAGGCACCCGGAACGGCAAGCAGGAGGCGTAATCGAGGCCGATCTTGTGACATACAGCGATGCTTTTCGGGTCGCCGCCGTGTTCGCCGCAAATGCCGATGTTAGCGGCGACAACATAAGCCGCGCCCCGCTCCATTGCCAATGTATTTGAGGCTTTAAACCGGCACAAACTTGGCTCACAAAGCATTCACGATGACAAATCACCGCACCATAATGATGCCTCGAACCGATCGATCCGTTCGGAAAACATCCCGGATAAAAGCACCGAATAATAAACAGATCAATAGCTTAGAGCGGCCGCCGCGCTGTTGGTACGCTTGTTGCCTATTGAGGAAATTGTACGAACATGGATGTAACAGATTGATCCATGCCTTATCACTCAGCAATAGAGAATCATGCCATGTCTTATTTAGTTCCTTCAGAATTTGTCACCAAAATGGTGGATGCCGGTGAATCCAAAATTTTCATGGCAACCCGCGACGTGTTGATCAGAGCTTTCATGGCTGGGGCGATTTTAACACTGGGCGCGGCATTCGCCGTCACCGTCACCGTGCAAACAGGTATTCCGATCCTCGGCGCGGTTTTGTTTCCCGCCGGGTTTTGCACCCTGTATCTGCTGGGCTTCGATCTGGTAACCGGTGTGTTTGTTTTGACGCCGCTCGCATGGCTCGAGAAACGTCCGGGCGTCACAGTGGGAGCGATTTTAAAGAACTGGGGTATTGTCTTCACCGGCAATTTCCTGGGCGCCTTCATGGTAGCCGTTTTCATGTCGATCATCTGCACGTTCGGCTTCTCGACCGAACCGAATGAGGTGGGCAAGGCGCTTGCCAGTATCGGCGAATCACGAACGCTGGGATATGCGCAGTACGGCGCCGCCGGCATGCTGACCCTGTTTATCCGCGGCATGCTGTGCAACTGGATGGTCTCCACCGGCGTAGTCGGTGCGATGGTTTCCACGACGGTCGGCGGCAAGGTTATCGCCATGTGGATGCCGATCACGATCTTCTTTGCAATGACCTTCGAACACTCCGTCGTCAACATGTTCCTGTTCCCGTCCGCCATAATCATGGGAGGGGACTTCTCGGTGATGGACTACCTGATCTGGAACGAGATTCCGACTCTTATAGGAAATCTGGTTGGCGGACTGACGTTCACCGGGTTGACCTTGTACACTACGCATCTGAAAACAGCGCCGAAACGCAACTTACAACCGGCGTTCCAGGAATAAAAAACTTCCTTATTCGAGAGCAGCGCCTTCAGTCCATAGGGACTGAAGGCGCTTTAACATAATAATGTCCGGTAAACTGAAAATATCCGTAGGGCAATACTCCGACAAGGGCCGCAAGGCCCTCAACCAGGATTTTCACGGCATCTGGATACCGAAGGAACCGCAACTGAGTTCAAAAGGGATTGCGATTGCGCTGGCCGACGGCATCAGCAGCAGCGATGTAAGCCAGATCGCCAGCGAATCCGCCGTCAGGTGCTTCCTTGAGGACTATTACTGCACCTCGGAAGCCTGGACTGTAAAAAAATCGGCGCGCTCCGTCCTGATCGCCACCAACACTTGGCTGCATTCACAGACCCAGCGCAGCCAGTACCGCTACGACAAAGACAGGGGCTATGTGTGCACGCTGAGCGCCATGGTCATCAAGTCCACGACGGCGCATATCTTTCACGTGGGAGACGCAAGGATCTACCGTTTGCGGGGCGACACTTTCGAACAACTCACGAACGATCACCGGTTTTGGGCCTCTCAGGATGTAAGCTACCTGAGCCGGGCGCTGGGCATGAACTCACACCTTGAAATCGATTACCGGTCCCTGCAGGTGGAGAAAAACGACCTTTTCCTGTTCGCCACCGACGGCACTTATGAATACGTGAACGCCGGTTTCATAAAAAACGCCGCCAGGGAACACGAAAATGACCTTGAACAGGCGGCGAAAGCCATCGTAACCGAAGCCTACCAGAAAGGCAGCGACGACAACCTCACGATACAGCTTATCAGAATTGACGAACTGCCCGATCAGGATGTCAACAGCATCTATCACCAGCTCAGCGAACTGCCGCTCCCGCCGTTGCTGGAACCCAGAATGATGTTCGACGGTTTCAAAATCATCCGGGAGGTGCACGGCAGCAGCCGCAGCCACATCTACCTGGCCGAGGACAGTGAAACGGAAGCCTTGGTCATCATAAAAACACCCTCGATAGATCTTCAGGATAATCCGGCATACCTGGAACGTTTCATGATGGAGGAATGGATCGCCAGGCGCATCAACAGCGCGCACGTACTCAAGCCCTGCCTGCAGACCCGCAAACGCAACCATCTCTACATCGTCACAGAATTTTTGGAAGGCCAGACACTGGCGCAGTGGATGATCGACAATCCCGAACCGGACCTGGAAACCGTGCGGGACATTGTCGAACAGATCGCCAAGGGCCTGCGCGCATTCCACCGGCTGGAAATGCTGCACCAGGACCTGAGGCCCAACAACATCATGATCGATGACACGGGCACCGTCAAAATCATCGACTTCGGCTCGACCAGTGTTGCCGGCATCATGGAAATGGACACCGCCATCGAACGCAACAACCTGCTGGGCACCGCACAATACACCGCCCCGGAATATTTCCTCGGCGAACACGGCACGCACCGGTCGGATATGTTTTCCCTGGGCGTCATTACCTATCAGATGCTGACAGGCAAACTGCCTTACGGCGCCGAAGTGGCCAAGTGCAGAACCCGGGCGGCGCAAAACAAACTGAAATACCGATCGGCGCTCAACGACCACCGCGAGATCCCGGCCTGGATAGACGGCGCCATCCGAAAAGCCGTGCACTCCAACCCCGACAAGCGCTACGAAGCCCTGTCCGAGTTCCTGTACGACCTGCGTCATCCCAACAAAGTGTACCTGAACGAAACCCGCCGGCCGCTCATGGAACAGAACCCGGTGCTGTTCTGGAAAAGCGTGTCGATTATTCTGGCGGTAGTTGTCCTGGTGCTGTTGATTAACCGGTAGGGTAGGCACTGCCCACCGCTCTCCTAAATCAAAGGTAAATGCTTTCAAAATCTGTCTCACGCGAAGACGCGAAGACGCGAAGGCGCGAAGGAAAAATCAAACCGCGAGCCGTAGGGTGGGCACCGCCCACCGCCGCCCTAAATCAATGACAAATGCTTTCAAGTGCGAAAGGCCTGTCTCACGCAAAGGCGTGACCGCCAGGGAGGGAGGGCAGAAAACTGCTCCTGCATTTTCTGCATTTCCGCCATCCATCGCGGTCAAAATGCAGATTTTGCAAGATCGGCGCCACTGTAGCTGGCTATTACTTTTTCGTATCCGCAGTCGGACAGGCACCCAAAAAAAATCTGCCCAAGACACGAAGGAAAAAATTAAACCGCGAGCCGTAGGGGGCACTGCCAACCACTGCGCCAAAAACCAAAAAGCAAACCGACTTTGGAATCTTCAACAATTCAAAAAACCAGAACTCAATTTGTTGCAGTTATTAACTGAATTCAAAAATCAAATAATTGCGTCTCTCCAGACGTTATTTTGCCTGACTTTTTTCTGTATTAATCAGTTACGTAGGCCCGACTGCCCGAACAAAGCCACAGCCTTTGAAATGGCTTCATGAGTTTTTGTCCACTTTTTAAGGTACACGTCATTTCGCAGATGGTGCATACTATGACCATCTAAATCGCGGTAATCTTAAACCGATTCGTTCGGATGCGTCGTGGAGAAGGAAAAGATGAGAGCCGTAATAAAAACGATACTTTTTGTCGCAAGCATCGTGGCACTTGGATGGGCATTTATATTGGTGTCTTACGAATATGGAGAGTCAAATGCAG
>DASVCP010000473.1:0-18788 GCA_036381555.1 Gammaproteobacteria bacterium | reverse complement strand
TCCTAAGTCAGACTATTAATTATGTGCAGACCGATTAATAACTCAGTCATCTAATTTATTCTTCCACTAAACTTAAATATCCAACAACTCATGCGGCTTAACATCAAAAGCCTTACAGATCTTGTAGATATTCGAGAGGGTCATGTTTACGGTCTGGCCCTGCTCTATGCGCTGGTACTGACGCAGGGATAATTCAAATGCCTGCATGTCTTCCTGGGTCAGACCACGCTCCAGCCGTAAGGCATAGATCTTTTCGGCCAGCTTACTGGTAAACCGGCTGAACTCCTTGTAATAACGGCTGTCTTTGTCGATACCTCTCATCAGGGCCTTCTGGTGCTTGCATTAACATGCCATTAATGGCATAGTCCGCCTCAAGTGACCATGCCATTGATGGCATATTGGGTAAAATAGCAATGGGAATGAGGGGCTTATTATGAACGGAATAGCCAAGGACCATTGGCTTCTACAAATCCGCCAGAAAATTGACTCCGAGGTGCGGTTCATCCAGAACCTGACCGGCCTGCTGGCGCAGTTCGAGCATTCCGGCAAGGAACGGATCGAGGTCGACCCGGTGACGCTAGGCGTGTTGAATTCAGCACTGGCGCAAAGCGCGGGTAACATCCGCCGGGCACTGGACGAATGCCTGCCGATGCCACCCGGCGCGCAACCCTCACCCTGACCTCAAAGGCCGCCCATGTTCGCCTCGCTCAACCTCCCCAACACACCCAACCAAGAACCCTGCCCGCTGGACTTCGCAGCCCTGCCGCCCAATCACAACCCACTGATCCAGGAACAACCGACCGACACCCTCGACAACATCCACGCCGCCCTGCGCCTGCTGATTCGCCTGTTATCGGAAGCCGAACGGATGGAACTGAACTACACCGAACGCGAAACCCGCGGCCTGCTGTGCGTGATGGAATGCCTGGCGGACGCGGTGAAGTTTGAGTTGTATCATCGGGGGGAGGAAGACAAGAAAGGGTAGGCCCTTCCCTTTATCCAAAAACTCCCGCGTTAAGATCATCACTGAATTCTGTTGGCCATATTGAACCATGGCCCGCTTGGTATTCTTTTTCAACGCTATTTGATTTTCTCTTAATTATCACCGTTCCCGTTATTGCATATATTTTTTCTCCTACAGGAGGAGGGCTCCGTTTCTCAATTAACTCAAAATCCTCCACTTCAAGGCCCTCGTCTCGAATCGCCTGTTTAAAATCTTCTCTTTCTGACTCATCAATCATGGAATCCTCCTTCATAAATTTTTCTTTAAGACAAATCAGGGGTATTAAGAATAAAGGATACTGGGCTTTATTTATATCCGGGTTTTCTACGACATCACTTTGAAAACATTAACTCCGAACCCTGTCGCCCATTCCTCCTTCGTCACCTGTCACTGGATTTCGAAGCCTGCCGCCCAATCACAACCCGCTGATCCAAGAACAACCGGCCGACACCCTGGAACAACATCCACGCCCACTGCGGCTGCTGATTCACTTGTTACTGGACGCCGAACGGATCGAACTCGACTATACAGACAGAACGCGAAACCTACGGCCTTGGTCCTTCTAGCTCTTTGTCAAAAGCCAGGGGGCTTTTATAATTTTCTTTATCTTTAGTGTTATTTTTCCAATGTGACTCATAGTCCGTGGACTAATAATCAACATTCATTACAAAATCACTTCTTATTCCCGTTTATTTGGATTGTCTATGAAAAAAAGGCTTGTGGCGGCCGTGGCATCTACAGTCCGGCACTTTCGTAAAGTGCGCGGCATAAGTCAAGAAGACTTAGCTGATAAAGCAGGCTTAGACAGGACCTACATATCAGGTGTCGAACGCGGCGTGCGGAATATTACACTCGATTCACTGGAATTGATAATTGATGCCCTTGAAGTAAGTATAGAAACTTTCTTACTAAGAGTTTGTAAAGAAACTGATGCTTCGAAAGGATGAGTAGATTCGAGGCGGATTTCTTATCGTTATGAAGACTCTGTTATGGCTCTTAAATTTTAAGACTAATCGAAATCAAAAATGTCTAAAAAGCAAAAAACGTTAAAGGTACCAAGACTTCCGACTTTACTTGATAGGAAGATTTATAAAACCGGCCAAACGCGTGGTGCTGACGATGATGTTATCTATCAAAACCGAGTTTCTAGAACAAGTACGGTTTTGATACCTTACCCAATTTGGGAACAAGGTTTGAATCTACCTGATGGAGAGGATTCCTTTGAGAATGGCTTTATTGTACTAATTTCACCATCACAGTACTTTGAAACTCCAAATATTAAAAAAAAACTTGCTGCTCAAAATTTGGAGATTGGCAAGAATGCTCTTGTTTTCTATCAGACAAGGGCAGCATGGCTAGCGCACAATCCAGATACTCTAGGCTGGACAGCCGCACAAAGCAGGCAAGCGCCGCTTGGTGGACAATATGTAGCGAGAGTCTCCGCGACAACCGCTTTAAATAACGGCGAAAAGATTATCCGAGGCTTCAACACAACTAGCGGTAAAGGGGCTGGTATACGCTTGTTTGAATATGCTAGTTCAAAGACCATAAAAGAATGTCGTTTACAGCTTGAGGCATTATTCTGGCTCTGCCGAGATTCGGATGCAGTTGCTCAAGAGACTGGTATGGGTCAAGGGGATATCGAAATGCGTAGGGCGCATATTTTGCATTTATGTGAGAATTTAGGATTACTAGACATAGAAAAATTGAGATCTGCTCGGATTATTAATAATGATAGAAAAAGTATATGTCCACTTTGTTTAAAAGAGCTTTCTAGCTATGGTTTTTTTAACAAGGTTGAACAAGCCGAAGGAAGAGAAGTGCATGACCTAACGATCACACAATTGAACTTGTTTCATATCTCAGAAGTGCGTTATGGCGCCTACAACCATCGCCCATATAATCTTGGATGGGGTCATCATCACTGCAATGTTGTCGTAAAAGATTCAGGCATTATGGAAACTCTTGAATGGATGTACGAAGTTGTTCAGGACAACATAGAAGATGGTCACTTTACACCCTCCAGAGCTCCTTCAAACAAACCAAGTTGAGGAATTGAACGATTCGCTCTAACTTTATGTGGTTGAGATGCTAGCCGGTTATTTTTCCCCTTAGTAGCTGTTTGGACTTCTAGACGAGCAGCAATAGTCTCAACCCATTGTGGATCAATCTCCATAGAAATAGTACGCCGACCTAAATTTAACGCTGCCAAGGCAGTATTTCCTGAGCCAGCAAAGCAATCTAATACTATATCTCCGGGGAACGTAGTTGCTTCGATTGCATGTTCAAGTAAAGACAATGGCTTTTCTGCTGGATGTTTTCCCTTATAGGGTCGAACTGACGGGAAAGTCCAAACATCTGTGAATTCCTTTGTCCCATCAATTGTAAAGACTCTGATCACATCTTCGTATGGAGGCATTTTTTTTACCTTTCCAGTACTCAATACCGCAGAACATATTTTTTCATATTGCTCCCTACTTGGAGTATTACGACCAGCTTCCCAATTTGAC
This sequence comes from Gammaproteobacteria bacterium, assembly GCA_036381555.1. Lineage (GTDB taxonomy): Bacteria > Pseudomonadota > Gammaproteobacteria > HTCC5015 > HTCC5015 > DASVCP01. The sequence continues at coordinate 15,275 of DASVCP010000473.1, read as the reverse complement.
ACTGCTCCTCCATGGTTTACCTTCCCATAAGCTCCTGTCATGGCCGTCAATTCATGCTGAGAAAGTCCAGACTTTTTTCGTATCTCACGAAGAAAATGCGCGAACGGAGAGCGATGTAGGTTTCCTTCAACAGCGGGTTCAGCAAAAATAATTCTTTCAGAGTGAGGGTACCACTGCCTAAGAGCCTCCTTCTTCATTTTCCCTTTCCAGCCATCGAATCCTGGGTCATTCGGTTTTGTCCAAACTATATGAGATAAGATATTAAATGTTTTGGAAAAAAGAACTTCGAGTCTTGCTGCCATAGAAGAATCGCAAAAGCAGAATAACGAACCATTTTGTCGCAAAACTCTTTTCCATTCTGATGCATACAATTCCATCCATTCCAGATAATGCTGATCCTCTTCGAAATGTGTATCCCCATATATATTTTGTTTTTTCGTAGCATGATATGGAGGATCTGTCAGAATCAGTGATACGCTGTGATCCGGTAACTTTCGAAGTAGATTTATTGAATCACCTTCTACAAGAAGAGCATCCTTAGTAGTTGTTCGGGTAAAGCGGGATAAAGCTCGAACAATTTTTTTAAAATCTTGTTCTCTAGCTGCCATTTTAAAATCTCTTTGTCTTTGGTCAATATGGAGTATTTGCTGAAAAAATTCTTGTGTTACTTGGAAGTAGAGCAACTATTAGCCAAGCGAAAAGAGACTTATAATCTACATTCTCTCGTGAGGAATTGCAAGCCATATTACACATATTGTGAATTTTCCAAAAAGGCAGAGGGTCAGGTCTTGACTCGTGATATTGTCTGCCACCACTCTTGCTTACTCATAAATGTTGTCCACCTATTTTCCATCAAGCCGCCACCTGCCGGTCAGCCCCTTCCGCCAATCTAAGCCGCCACAAAACATACTCATAAAACTCATCCGGACTATCCAGCTTCCCCTCCGGAAAAACATAAGCATGAATCGTATCAAGAAATATCAATATTATCCCGTTCCCTCTTTCGACTCTCTTGACGATTTTCCAGGCATGCCGCCCCTGGTAGCCTTCGCCCTCGGATATGATCTCCTCATCAGTGAAGACAAATTTATGCTTCCCGCAGAAGACACCGCTTTCCATTGGCTCATAAGCCTTGCGGAGTTTATGGGCCTTGTGAAAGTAGATGACGGCAATCAAAGCGAAAATGACAAAAACAAACAGCCCCGTCGGCCAGTGAACTTCACTGAAGTTATGGAACAACATCATCAAAAGAGCCGCCATTAAGGCCCAGACAACGATGTTCACCCAGAGCGCTTCCTTCCAGTTCTTCTGCTGCCCCCACAGTTGTTTTTCAATATAAGACTGGTACCGCCTCCAGTCTTCTTTTTCCAGGGTGATTTCGATTTCCATGGGCCCCTTCTTTTATTCAAGCCGTACGCCTTGTTGATTATAGGCGCTGAATTGGAAAAATCTTCGTTAATTCTGCATTTGGATATGTGGAAGCCCATTGGATTTTCATCCCCTCACCCCGCCCTCTCGACTCTGGTTCCGGACTTCGTCCTACCTCCTACGTCCCTGTAGTCGTCCCGGAGGGAGGCAGATTCTTGCTCCTGCAGAATCTGCATTTCCGCCATCCATGGCAGTCAGAGGGGTCTAAGGATAAGGCTGTTTTAGGAGAAGGGACTCGAACCAAGCTCCTCGGGATGAATTTGTTTGCCCTATTTTTTTAATTTTTCTCCATGTCTCTCTAGCTTGTTCTTACCGTGTTCTCCTAACACGGCTCCGTGGTAGTCTTTTATTAATAAAACAGAGGGTCTTGATCCGTGACTTGGCAGCGCCGAAAATCTTTACTAAGCAGCACGCAAAACCTGCTCTTCTATATTATTCGGCAAATCTACAATCACGAAGAATTCTTTAGGATATAAATAGTCTTCTCCAGACTCGTCAATGACTCTAAGCTGACCCAGTTTTTCAGCTTCCGCATCCGGCAAAACCTCATAGAGCTTTCTCAATTCCAACGAAACCTCGTAGTCTTCGTTGTGGATACAAATTGCAAATGTGTGTTGTTTTGACATAATCTTTAATCCAAGAAACGCTTGATCGGTTTTCTGCCCACCCTCCCTGGTGGTCATGCCCTCCGTGGTTAATTCATATAAAAATAAGCTCTCCCTTCCTAAACCCCCGTGCTCCCCGTGGCTAAACTGTTTTTAAATCACCTGCAAATTCGCATAAGCCAACACCAACCACTTGCTCCCGTCATTCTCGAAGTTCACCTGCACCCGTGCATGACTCCCCTGCCCCTCGCAGCTCAGCACGATCCCCTCGCCGAACTTGGCATGCATCACCCGTTGCCCGATGTTGATACCCGTGTCGTTGGTCTGGACTCTATAACTTTCACTGTGACTCGGCCGATACACCGGCCGGCTGACCATGGCGCGGGGGCGAACTTCCTGCAGCACGTCCTGCGGCAGTTCGCCGACGAAGCGCGACGGCATGCAATAGTTTTCGCGGCCGTGCAGTCTTCGCGTTTCGGCGTAGCTGAGCACCAGCTGTTCCTTTGCCCGCGTGATGCCGACGTAACACAGGCGCCGCTCTTCTTCCAGGCGGCCGGGTTCCTCCAGCGACATCTGGTGCGGGAACAGACCCTCTTCCAGCCCGCAGAGAAACACCAGCGGAAACTCCAGCCCCTTGGCCGAGTGCAGCGTCATCATCTGCACGCAGTCTTCCCAGGCGTCGGCCTGGCCTTCGCCGGATTCGAGCACGGCGTGGGCGAGGAAGGCATCGAGGTGCGACATGTGTTCGTGTTCTTCGGGGTCGTGCACGAAGGCGCGCGCCGCCGACACCAGTTCGTCGAGGTTTTCCTTGCGCGCCTGGGCTTTTTCGCCTTTCTCGCTGCTGTGGTAGTCCATCAGGCCGCTGGCCTGGATGACGTGGTCGACCTGTTCGAACAACGCGAGATTCTGGATGTCGCGTGACATGCCGTCGAGCATGTTTAAAAAGGTTTGCACCGCCGCGGCGGCGCGGCCGCTGAACTGCTGGCCGGCGATGCAGTCGTTGGCCGCCTGCCACAACGAACAGTCGCCGAACTTGGCGGCGGCGCGGATGATATCCAGCGTGCGCTCGCCGATGCCGCGCGGCGGCTGGTTGATGACGCGGTCGAACGAGGCGTCGTCGTGCGGATTGACGCACAACCGCAGGTACGCGAGCGCGTCCTTGATCTCGGCGCGTTCGAAGAACCGCAGGCCGCCGTAGACGCGGTACGGAATGCTCATGGCAATAAAGGTTTCTTCAAATACGCGCGACTGCGCGTTGGAGCGGTAAAGCACCGCCACGTCGCGGCGGCGTTCGCCGCGGTTGGCCCACTGCTGGATGCGTTCGGCGACGAAGCGCGCCTCGTCGAGTTCGTTGTAGGCGGCGTACAGATCGATCGGCAGGCCTTCGCCGCTGTCGGTCCACAGTTCCTTGCCGAGGCGGCCCTGGTTGTGATCGATCAGCGCATTGGCGGCGTTCAAAATATTGCCGGTGGAACGGTAGTTCTGTTCCAGCCGCACGAGCTGGGTGTTGGCGAAGTCTTTGGAGAAATGCTGGATGTTCTCGATACGCGCGCCGCGCCAGCCGTAGATCGACTGGTCGTCGTCGCCGACCGCGAACACGCTGCTGCGCCGGTTCGACTGGTCGCCGGCCAGCAGCCGCAGCAAGGCGTATTGAATGGTGTTGGTGTCCTGGAACTCGTCGACCAGCAGATGCCGGAAACGTTTGCGGTAATGATCGAGCAATTCCGGGTTGCCGCGCAGGGTTTCGAGCACGCGCAGCAGCAGTTCGGCGAAGTCGATCACGCCGAGGCGCCTGCACTGTTCCTCGTAGGCGGTGTAGATGCGCACCCACTGCCGCGAGGCCATGTCGCCGGTGTCGGCGATGTGTTGCGGGCGGATGCCTTCTTCCTTGCGGCCGTTGATAAACCAAACGGCCTGCTTCGGCGGCCAGCGCGCTTCGTCGAGTTCGAGACTTTTCAGCACGCGCTTGACCAGCCGCTGCTGGTCCTGCGCGTCGAGGATCTGGAAGCTCTGCGGCAAACCGGCTTCTTTCCAGTGCTGGCGCAGCAGGCGATGCGAGATGCCGTGAAAGGTGCCGACCCACAGGCCGGTGGAGGGTATGCCGAGCAGATGCTCGGTGCGGTGCCGCATTTCATGGGCGGCCTTGTTGGTGAAGGTGACCGCCAGCAATCCGTACGGGGAAACGCCTTCGACGCGGATCAGCCAAGCCATGCGATGCACCAGCACCCGTGTCTTGCCGCTGCCGGCGCCGGCCAGCACCAGTATATTCCCCGGCGGCGCACTCACCGCCTCGCGCTGCGCGTCGTTCAGTGAATCAAGCAGATCAGAAACGTCCATAGTGGGCGTATTCTACCTTAAAAAGACTTTATCGAAGGAAGGGAGACTGTATTTATAAGGATTTAACCACGGACGACTGCCATGGATGGCGGAAGTGCAGAAATTGCAAGGAGCAAATTTCTGCGTACACGGAGCACACGGAGAATAAAAAATAAAATTTAGAGATTTGATTCATTTGCAGTTTCTTGAATCGAAAGTCAAGATTAATTGCCAGTACTCGAAGAATTACACTTGCTTTCCCGGCACAACCTAAACGTGCGTAGATGGATGAGCGCTAATAATTTTTTCGGGTTTTAACCTAAAATCTTTTCCCTCCGTGCTCTCCGTGTTCTCCGTGGTTAATTTTATAAAATCAGGTCTCTCTTCCTTATTCGTCTTTCTCCGGCCAGGCGAGGAAAATGACGAACAGCCCTGGGATGCCGAGCAGCCAGCTTTCCAGCGGGATGCCCCACAGCAACTGGTGCTGGTAGCCGTCGAGGCCGAAGATGATCGCGGCGCTGACCACCAGCGCGGTGCCCAGCGCGGTGAAGAAACCGCGGCGGTTGTTGTCGTGCAGACGCTGTTCGAGTTTTTTCAGATCCTCGTTATGCAGTTGCACTCTGAGTTTGCCCTGGCCGGCGTCGCGCAGCAGGCGGTCGATTTCGCGCGGCACTTCCGGCAGGCGCCGCAGCCAGTCGGGCGGGGTGCCGGGCAGCTTGTCGATCAGCATCTGGTAGAACATCTCCTCGCGCATGCTGCGTTCCAGGAACGGCTTGGCGCTTTGCCATAAGTCCAGGTCGGGGTAGAGCTGGCGGCCGAGGCCTTCGATGTTCAGCAGGGTTTTCTGCAACAGCACCAGTTGCGGCTGGATGACGAAGTCGAAGCGCCGCACGGTCTGGAACAGTCTCACCAGCACGTGGCTGAAGGAAATCTCTTTCAGCGGCCGTTCGAAGTTCGGCTCGCACACGGTGCGAATCGCCATTTCGAGATCGCCGACGCGCACGTGCGACGGCACCCAACCGGAATCGATGTGCAACTGCGCCACGCGGCGGTAGTCGCGGTTGAAGAACGCCAGGAAGTTTTCCGACAGGTAGCGTTTGTCTTCCTCGTTCAGCGTGCCGACAATGCCGAAATCGACGGCGATGTATTTCGGGTCGGCGGGATCGCTGACGTCGACGAAGATGTTGCCGGGGTGCATGTCGGCGTGAAAGAAGTTGTCGACGAACACCTGCTTGAAAAAAATCTCCACACCGCGCTCGGCCAGCAGTTTCATGTCGACGCCCAGCGCCTTGAGTTGTTCTATGTCGTCGATCGGCATGCCGGAAACACGCTCCATCACCATGACATGTTGGCCGGTCCATTGCCAGTGCACTTCCGGCACGTGCAGTATTTTCGAATGCTCGAAGTTGCGCCGCAACTGGCTGGCGCTGGCGGCTTCGCGCACCAGGTCCAGCTCGTCGTAGATGGTGCGTTCGAAGTCGGCGACGATCTCGCGCAACCGCAGGCGGCGGGCTTCCGCCGAGTAACGCTCGCCCAGGTCGGCCAGCAGGCGCATCAGGCCGGTGTCGCGTTGAATCACCTTGCGGATGTTCGGGCGGATAACCTTGACAACCACCTTGCGGCCGTCTTTCAGCTCGGCGCCGTAGACCTGTGCGACCGAGGCGGAGGCCAGCGGCTTTTCGTCGAAGTGCGCGAACACGCTGTCGATGGGTTTGCCGAGACTGGCTTCGATGATTTTGCGCGCCTGCGGCGTCGGAAACGGCGGCACCTGGTCCTGCAGCATCGACAGTTCGTCGGCGATGTCGGCCGGTAGCAGGTCGCGGCGGGTGGAGACGATCTGCCCCAGCTTGACGAAGATCGGCCCCAGTTCCTCCAACGCCTTGCGGATGCGCTCGCCGGGCGGCGCCTTTTGCCGGCGGAACCAGTGCCACGGCGCGAGATAATAAATGAAACGCACCGGCCGAAACAGGTGCATTTCCAGCACGATTTCGTCAAGGCCGCGGCGGAACAGTACGCGGTTTATGTATAAAAGACGCAGAGCCTGGGACGGGCGGATCATGGATTGTCGCGGTCGTTATTGGAGGGTCCGTTGCGTGACGGCGCTTTGCGTTTCATTAACAACCCGATTCTCGCTTCGAGGCGGTCTGTCGCTTCACGCAGGTCGTCGACGTCGGCCATGAAATTTTCGACTTCGATGCGCGCGGGCGTGTGTTGCACTTCCTCCTGCAGAAATTCGCCGAGGCTGGCGGCGAACGAGGCATGCGCGTGTCTGCGCCAACCGAGGAAATCGCGCGTCAGGTTGCCGAGCTTGTGCGCGGCGATGTCGCCGATGCGCTGCGCCAGCAGCTCTTCCCAGTCGATGTCGAGTTCGCCGAGCACCGCCTTGAACTTCCTGCCCAGGTCGACGTCGCCCTGCATCGTCACTTCGCCGCGTTGCAGCAACGCGGCCGGGTTGCCGGCGGCCATCAGCTTCAACAACGCCAGCGGCGCACCGCGCACAGTGACGTCGATATTTTCCCGCGGTGTTTTTGACAACTTGAGTCGTTCGCCGTCGACGGTGACGTACAGACGGTATTCCAGGCCGAGCACATGGACTTCAAGGCACTTTCCCGCGAACATCGACAACTTCGGCGGAAACTCCGGGTCCAGCGAAATCGCCGCGTTGACGGCCTGCTCCAGCAACCCGGTCAATCCGCCGGCTTCCGCGATTGTGTTGTCCATTTTCATCGCATGCTGATCAATGCAGGTTTGCCTTGTTCCATCAATATTTGAAACCCCGGTGCAGCGCGACGATGCCGCCGCTCAGGTTGAAATACTCGACCCCTTCGTAGCCGGCGTTTTGCATCATGGCTTTCAGGGTTTCCTGGTCCGGATGCATGCGGATGGATTCCACCAGGTATTGATAGCTTTGTTCGTCGCCCGCCACCCAGCGGCCGAGCCTGGGGATCACGTTGAACGAGTAAACGTCATAGAGTTTTTCCAGCACGCGGGTGGCCGGCTTGGAAAACTCCAGCACCAGCAAACGGCCGCCGGGCTTTAACACCCGGTACATGCTGGCCAGCGCCTTGTCCTTGTCGGTGACGTTGCGCAGGCCGAAGGCGATGGTAATGCAATCGAAGCGGTTGTCGGCGAACGGCAGGTCTTCGGCATTGGCCTGCACGTACTCGATGCCCCGGACGATGCCCCGATCCAGCATGCGCAACCGCCCCTGCTCGAGCATGGCGGCGTTGATGTCCGACAGCACCACGCCGCCGCCGGGCGCGACTTTGTCGATGAACTTGACGGCCAGATCGCCGGTGCCGCCGGCCAGGTCGAGCACTTGCTGGCCTGGTCTGACGCCGCTGAGTTGCAGGCAGAAACGTTTCCAGAGACGATGAACGCCGAACGACATCAGGTCGTTCATCACGTCGTACTTGCCGGCCACCGATTGAAACACGCCGGCAACCTTGCGGGCCTTTTCCTCCAGCGGGACTTCCTGGAAACCGAAATGGGTGGTTTTGCTCATGACGAACGGGGCAGCATTTAACGTTAAAGCGTAAGTGTACGCGATGTTGAAAATGATGTCTTGACCGGCCCCGGTTGCCGTCGCGCGACTTATCCGCGAATGCGGGAAACCTTCATTACGGCCTTGCGGTTGCGGATGCGGCGCATGATGTTCGCCAGCATCTTGCGGTCTTTGACCGAGACGACGAAGTTGAGCGTGACCAGCCCGCCGTACTTTTCGTCCTGGCTGACGTTTTCGATGTTGCAGCCGCTTTCGGAAATGATGCTGGCCACCTGCGCCAGCACGCCGCGCGAATTGGTGACGTCGACCCGGATGGTGGTCGACAGGGTGGTGTCGACGTTCGGCGCCCACTCGACCTCGAGCTTGGCTTCGGGGTTCTTGAGAAAGCCGCGGATGTTCTTGCAGGTCTGCCGGTGGATCACGATGCCGCGCCCGGGATTCACCAGGCCGACGATGTGGTCGCCGGGAATCGGCTGGCAGCACTTGGCGTAGAACACCGTCAGGCCTTCGGTGCCCTTGATGGCCAACGGCTTGGATTTGCGTTCCGGTTGCTGCTGCTGTTCCTCCTCGCCGGCCACCGACTGGCCCGGCGCGATGCGCCGCGCCACCAGCTTGGGTATACGGTTGCCGAGGCCGATTTCGCTGAGCAGCATGTCGAGATTCTCGTAACCGTATTCCTGCAGCACGATCTTGAGCGTGCCTTCCGGAATGTCTTCCAGCGCCAGGTTGTAGGCGGCCAGTTCCTTGCTCAACAGCCGGCGGCCGAGACGCACGCCGTCTTCCTGGGTCAGGTGCTTGAGGTAATGGCGGATCGAGGTGCGCGCCTTGGCGGTGGCGACGAAGTTCAGCCAGGTGGGGTTGGGCCGGGCGGCGCTGTGGGTGATGATCTCCACCGTCTGCCCGCTTTCGAGCACGGTGCTGAGCGGCACCACCCGCCGGTCGATCTTGGCGGAGATGCAGGTGTTGCCCAGGTCGGTATGGATGGCATAGGCAAAGTCGACCACCGTGGCGTTGCGCGGCAGCTCGATGATCCTGCCCTTGGGCGTGAACACGTAGACCTCGTCGGGAAACAGGTCGATCTTGACGTTTTCCAGGAACTCGATCGAGTTGCCGGCTTTCTGCTGCAGCTCCAGGAGATTCTGCAGCCACTGGTGGGTGCGCGACTGTTCGCTCACCTGCGGCTTTTCGCCGCTTTTGTAAATCCAGTGGGCGGCGATGCCGGATTCGGCGAAGTGATCCATTTCGTTGGTGCGGATCTGCACTTCGATGGGAATACCGTGCGGTCCGAACACCGTGGTGTGCAGCGACTGGTAGCCGTTACTCTTGGGAATGGCGATATAGTCCTTGATCAGACCCGGCATGGGCTTGTAGGTGTTGTGGACGATACCCAGCGCCCGGTAGCACTCGTCGACCGTGTTGGTCACGATCCGCAACGCGAACAGGTCCATGATTTCCGAGTAACGCACCCGGCGTATCTTCATTTTGTTGTAAACGCTGTGCAGGGTCTTCTCGCGGGTCTTGATGCGGACCTGGTGAAGGCCGGCGTCCTCCAGCAGCGCCTTCATGGTGATTTCCACCTTGTCGACGATTTCCTTGCGGTTCTGCCGCGCGCGGCGAACGTGCTCGCTGAGAATCTTGTAGCGCATGGGCCGCATGGCCTGCAGCCCCAGGTCCTGCATTTCCATGCGCCACGGATTGATGCCCAGCCGCATGGCAATCGGCGCGTAAATATCCAGGGTTTCCCGGGCGATGCGGTGCCGCTTGGCGGGAGGCATCACGCCCAGCGTGCGCATATTGTGCAGCCGGTCGGCGAGCTTGATCAGGATAACGCGGATATCCTTGGTCATGGCCAGGATCATCTTGCGAAAATTGGCGGCCACCGCCTCGGCCTTGCTGTCGAAATTCATCTGGTCGAGCTTGCTGACGCCGTCGACCAGCTCGGCGACCGGCTCGCCGAACATCTCGGTCAGCTGGCTTTTCGCGGTGGGGGTGTCCTCGATCACGTCGTGCAGAATGGCGGCGATGATCGATTCGGCGTCCATGTGCAGTTCGGCCAGCAGCTTGGCCACCGCCACCGGATGGTGGATATAGGGCTCTCCGGAGACGCGCTGCTGCCCCTCGTGAGCGGCGGCGCCGAATTCATAGGCGCGCACCACGTCCTGAATTTCACGCTCGTTGAGATAGACGCGCAGTTTTTCCGTCAGGTCGGCAATGACCGGGTCTTCCGGCAGCGAGGGCCGGATGTGGGAATAAGTGGAAACCGCCTTTGCCATAAGCTAACAACTCTCCAGGGCAACGTTAAGACGGTCGGGGCGATCGGGGCAAACGACCGGGCTGGAAACGGCAACGCCCGCCCGGTCGGGACAGAGTAGCGACAAAATCAGGCGTTGGGGGACATGTTCTCGTCGGCGTTTTCAAAATCGGCCAACTCCAGTCCGTGGCTGACCTTCTCGTCCAGCACTTCCCGGCCCACCTTGCCTGCCGCGATTTCCCTTAGTGCAATCACCGTCGGCTTGTCGCCGTCTTCCGGCACCCGGGGATCGGAACCTGAATAAATCTGCCGGGCACGGCGGGAAGCCACCAGCACCAGCTGAAACAGGTTATCCATGTCGTGCAAGCAATCTTCAACCGTAACGCGTGCCATTCACCACTCCTAAACAAATAACAAACCAAAGGGCGGACATTATACAGGGAAAAGCCCGCCGGGCGTTAGAGGGCTAGGCCAGCAGGGACTTTATCAGCTCCGCCAACGCGGCCTCCTGCCGCATCTGGGAAACCCGTTTGGCCACGATCACGGCCCGCAGTTCGGCCAGTGCCCGGTAAAAATCGTCGTTTACGATCAGGTAATCGCTTTCCGCGTAATGGGACATTTCGTTTTGGGCGGCCGCCATGCGGCGGGCAATGACCGTTTCGCCGTCCTGACCGCGGCCACGAAGACGTTCTTCGAGCACCTGCCGGGAAGGGGGCAGAATAAAAATCGACACGCACTCCGGCCGCAACCGCCTGATCTGCTGGGCGCCCTGCCAGTCGATTTCCAGGATCACATCGTGTCCGGCGGCCAGCTGGGTTTCAACCACCGCCTCGGACGTGCCGTAATAATTGCCGAACACTTCGGCATGTTCCAGAAACGCGCCCGCTTCGACCATCTCTTCGAAGCGCTCCGGCGTGACGAAGTGATAATCCCGGCCGTCCTCTTCCCCGGGACGCGGCAGACGGGTGGTGTGGGACACCGACAGAACGACTTCCGGTTCCTGCCCGACCAGGGCGTTCACCAGGCTGGTCTTGCCGGCGCCGGACGGAGCGGAAACCGTGAATATCGTGCCTTTTACCATACGTAATCCTTGATACTGCGTTAATCGACTATTCTAGAACAGCCGGCGATGAATGCCTAAAGGCAGTTCTCATTAATTAAAGAAATATTCTCACGCAAAGACGCGAAGGCGCTAAGAAATCAAGATAACTCTTTTCGTACCAGCATAACAGTTAAAGCCTGGATTTCCGGAAATCTGTCAACGTAGTCAATTCTCAAGAAAGTGAACAGATTTGGGAAAGCCGCAAGCATCTGTTAACCCCGGATTATTATGTGACTTTTCTTTTCCTTCGCGCCTTTGCGTCGACGTGCAGGGACGCACTAGGCACAGGGATGTGCCTGTGCCACGCGGCATGGATGCACAAACGCGCGGTACTAATGCCGCGTAGGCCAGGACGGCCGAGAGCGGTATTCGCGTGAGACAAGATAATACGAATTAAATTTATTCTACCTTAGCCTAGGCAACATTCTCTTTAGCGTCCTGTCGCGCTTGACGAAGTGATGATACAGCGCGGCGGCCACGTGTATGGCGATCAGTATCCAGACCAGCAACGCGCCGCCGATGTCCTTGTGAAAGAAATCGATCGGTTCCTCGAACTGTTCGAACGACATACCCAACAGTCCCGTTACCAGCCACTCGTACAGCGCCGTGTTTTCGAATTTCGGTATGTGGTACGTGAAGAAATAATGCGTGTCCGCGCCGGTACCGAGGTAACCCGTGACCGGCATGGCAATCATGAAGAAGTACAGCGCCGCATGTCCGGCTTTCGCGGCAAGATGCTCCCATCGCGTTCCCGGTTCCAGCCGCGGGCCGGGATTGGTCAACTTCCACAGCACTCTCAAAAAGACAAACACGCCGATGGTGACCCCGAACGACAAGTGCAGTTGCAGAGCGTTCCAGTTGCCGGGTGTATTTTTTTCGGTGAACCAGTGCCGGTAGTAAACGGCGCAATAAGCCGCCAGAAACAGCAAGGCGATAATCCAGTGCAGCCATTTGGCGATCTCGCCATAGGCTTCGGGCGTATTCCGCAGGCGCATCTTCCCTCCCGTCTGTCATTGTCTGAAATTCTTGGGTGCGGACAGTATCCGTCCGGTTCAGTCAGCCGGTGAGCCTCATAAATTCGGATAGCAGTTCCAGCACCAGCCAGTTTTGCAGTTCGAAAGCAAGCACATAGCAAAATCCGCACAGAATAATCGCGCGAATATTGCCGATCCTGTGCACATATTTTATAGCCGGCAGGCTTTTAATAATGAGGAAAAAGAATAACAGCAACAGCAGCGCAATGGTTGCGAAATAGGTCACCGGCTCAACAAACCACCACTCCGAAATGCGTCTGCCCGCAGCCGCGCGCATGTGCAGACTTATCCCGGAAAGATATGACATCAACATTAAGAACGGCCAGAAAGCGGTAAGGTAGATGCCGGCAACGGTGGAAGCCCGCAGTCTGCCTCTGCCAAAAAGTACTTTGGCGCATACGTATAAGATCAGAACGAACACGGCGATTGAAACCGCGTTCAACACAAACAACGCCAGAAGATTCAAGGGCGACCGCATGTCAATGCCGAGAAAGATATCGAAGTACGGAGCGCGAAGCAGAAACACAACGGTAAAAACAAACAGGTAAAACCGGTACGCCCGCCCGCGGGACTCCTCCGAACCCGGATCGTCCCGCATGATCTCCGTCAGCGGGCTCCTGAGCACAGCCAGCCACAGGGACAGCTGCGAGCCAACGGCCGCCAAGCCTGTCTTGACGAAACTTGTTGAAAAATACCGTGCCATTATATTTGTCGGTTTTTCGTTCCCATGCGGAGTTATCTTTAACGCCCAAAAAGCAACGGCAGCGTCCCGTCCGCGGGGGCGATGCGCAGTTTAAGTCATTTTAATGCTTTATTTAACAAATACCGTCACAGATCCGCTTGTGCATCAGGAAACGTTCGAATTCAACGCCGTTCCTGTCGATCACTTCTTTTTCCAGTACCGTGTATCCCTGCTTTTCAAAAAACGGTCTGGCGATCTTGCTGGCCTCCACGCTGACGGCTTTCATGCCCGATTCTTCCGCCTTGCGTTCGAGGATTTTGGCCAATTCCGAACCGATGTGCATGTTTGCATAATGACTGTCAACATACAGCAACGCAATATGGTTCAACGGGTGCAATTGACCGAAGCCGACAATTTGTTCCTTCTGTTCGGCAACAAGCGTTATACCTTCTTTTAGCTGATCTTCAAACAAGGGGTCGTCGGCAAACGCCGCCCAGACGCGAACCTGTTCGGCACTGTAGGCGTGAGCACCAATGTTTAAAACCGCATCTTTGAAAACCCGCTTCACGTGGGGTATATCGTCGGCACAGCATGTTCGATAGTTTGTCATTGAAGTATGGCCTTCCCGCTTCAAGTTTGCTACTTATACACCACTCCACGTTACCGACTCGCGGTGACAGACGCGTCTCCTTTTATTGTAGTTAAGACTTTTCCCTGTAAAAAGAATTTCAGTTGCAACCAATTTTATTCACCGGCCGTTATTTAACGCCTGACATGTAATAAGTGCATGGCGGGCATGTAAGAGGTACAGGCCGACGCGATTATGCCGATGCCCGCCGCACTCGAACGGAATTTCTTTCGTAACCACCTTTAAAGCTCCCTCTCCTTTGCCGGAAGAAGCGAGTTGCCTTTACTAGAACATTATATTCCGGCGACGGCAATCATGAAGAATCAGTGTGAAACTCTCTCCACCAATTGTTCGGTCTCGCGCTTCATCCCCGGTTCGGTGGCGATATCGGCCTGCGCGACAATGCCTACCAATTGCTGCTTTTCGTCGACGATCATCAACCGGCGGATCTGATGTTCGCTCATCAATTCCACGGCTTCGCTCACATCCGTTTCCGGACTGCAACTCACAATATCCGGGGACATTACCGACTCCACGCTGGTCTGCGCGGCGTTTTTTCCGCTTGCCACCACACGGCAGCATATATCGCGGTCCGTTATGACGCCAATCAGTTTTTTACCGTCCGTCACCGGCATTACCCCCACGTCTATATCGCACATTTGTTGCGCTGCATACTCGATGCTATCGTCCACTGACAAAGACACTATATCCCTGGTCATTATTTCCGAGACAGTCTTCATTCCGCTTCCTCCTAAGGTTTGGTCCGCTCAATAGATGCAAAAAACATGCAGGCTATCAAAAGACACTTAAGTGAGGAGGCGGCACGTTTATTGCCCTATCATCAGGCAGTAGAAGCTTAACCCCTCAGGAGACGATTTATGGCTGAAGCGATCACCAGACTCGACCGTGAAACGGTCATTAAGGAACTGAACAAACTGATTAATCTCGATTACGACGCTATCGCGGCCTATGAGGCCGCCATCGAACGGCTTAACAATGCGGAATTCCGGGAACGGTTGCGGGAATTTAAAGGTGATCATCAACGCCATATTCATAATCTGGAAGTGTGCGTGGCGAAATTCGGCGGGAAGCCGTCCGCTTCAGGCGACATTAAACAGGTACTGACCAAGGGCAAGGTGATCCTGGGACAAATCAATCACGATATAGGCGTTCTGGAGGCGATGAAGTCGAACGAAGATCAGACCAACCGCCTTTACGAGGAGGGTCTGCAAAAACTCGAGGACGAACCCGAAGTGGCCGGACTGTTACTGCGCAACCTTGAAGACGAGCGCAGGCATCGCGCGTGGCTGGTCTCGACGCTGGACGCGATAACCATCTAAGTCAACAACCGTTCGCGTCCTCGCTGTTCGTACAGTCTTTCGATGGTGACCGTTCCAACGAAAGGACTGTACGTTGAGCTTCCGCAAAAGATCGCTCTGCTGTAAAGCAAAGCGCCTTGTCCGCGCCGGTTGTACCGCCAGGGTAGTCCTTTCCCGTTTTCCGCCACCGTTGGAACAGCGCGGTTTCGCTAAACGGCGCGAGCCGGTCATTCCGGTCATCCGCGGTTCGATAATTACGATCATGCGTAAAAATTTCCCTCGAAGAGTCTTAAATACAGTATGATCGCGAACCTTTTTGTTCCGGTGTCCACCCGCCGTCTTTGATCCGCCACCTTCAAGAGCAGCCCCGCATGCCGTCCCCCATCGCCCGTTTCGAAGATATGC
>DASVCP010000472.1:0-9085 GCA_036381555.1 Gammaproteobacteria bacterium | reverse complement strand
TTGCGCGGATCGGCCAGGCCGAGAATGTCGTAAAACTGCTGGAACATTTCATGCACGAACAGGTTGATGCCGAGTATGCGGTGACGTTTGTAATCGCGCTCGGGGATGTCCGGGTTTTCCGGCGTATACCAGGCCGGCGACACGCTGGCGACTTTCTGGCCGGCCGGCTGCAAGCCGGGCATATGGCAGGTCTGGCATTCGATTTCCCTGTCCGGAAAGCCGCTGTTTACGAATTCAAAATAGGTCGTCTGCTCGTAGGCAAGCTGCACGTTGGGATCGGTGAACGGATCGCCCGTATAAGTCTCGCCCGGCACACCGGGAACCGCTCCGCCTTTTCTATAATCGGCCGGAATTTTCGGCACGATCACCACGTGGCAGCCACCGCAATATTCGCTGCTGCTGATATGGGGTGTCTTCTCCGCCCGCGCCATGCCCAGCAGCAACATGGGCTCCTGTGTCTCATCGATATCGTCCGGCACGTACAGCCGGTTCAGATTGACCTGGAAGTTCGCGGTGAACGGATACGGCGGTCCGGGTTTTTCACCTTCGCGCCGGGTCACCTCCGCGCTTTTGGGTCCGTAAAAAATTTCCCATTTCACCTTGCCGCCGGCGTCGCGCCACTGGTTGTCGGCGGGGCCGATATGGTGGCAAACCTGGCAGGAAACGCCGTCGCGCGCCAGCGCGCCGTATTCGGCGTACTTCGGCGACGCATAGTAGGTTTTGCCCTCGTTGCCGGTATCGGAAAAATTGTCCGGCGTCGAATAAATCATTTCGTGGTTGAAGTTCCGGTGCAGATCCTGGTGAATCTGGCGCACGCCCATGGTGCCGTGGCAGGAATAACAGACATTATCGATCAACGACGGCTCGACGCCCGGATGTTTCAGCCGTTCCGTTTCGACCTGCGCATGAAAGGCCGGATCGCGCCCCGACAACCCCATCAACGACACGCTCCACTCGCCGTACGGCGACCAGTTGGCGAACAATTCCTCGTGGTCAGCCGGGATGCGCATCGGCGGGTTGACGTCCCGCAACGCCTCGGTGGCATCGTGACAATCGCGGCAGAAACTGGAGGTCGCGAACCGCCAGTCCTTCTGCGGCAGATCCTCGCCGTATTCGCGCGGCGTCGGGCCGATATCGCTGTAGAGAGTCGATGGGAACCAGACCAGGTCGCTTTTGTTCAGCTTTTTCGGCAGCTTCGCGTTAACGCGCTGATCGACGTAAGTGGAGTAATATTTCAGGAACTGTTTAACCGCGGGATCGGATTCGGACAGCGGCTTCGACAGTTTATTGCCGCGCTGAAACACCGGCGCGTGCGGCAACGCCAGCTGGCCGTAGTCGTAAGAATCGGATTGCGGAGACTTGGCGGGGAAAACCGGGCTGCTGGCAAGCAGCAATACTGCACATGCCGAATACGCCATGACCCTGAGCACGTCTTACCTCCTCCTTGATATAAGACCCCTCTCAACGCTGCCGTACCGATGAGCCTGTGAGAAGGTTCTGTAATTATTATTTGTGGCCCGATAATAGGCTAAACAAAATTAAATGCCAATTAATTTGTGGTTTTTTTGCACCAAAAAATTTGAGAGCGGCCGGCATATCAGGCCCTGGACCGGCTTTGGCTAACGAATTCGCCAAGAAAAGCCACGTTTTCAGCCCTTGAAACCGTCATTTCGGCTTCAAAATGTCCCCTCCATAGTATGTTTGGTTTTATTCTTTTCCAAATTCCTTTACCACAGACTCGTATGGAGTAATCGCGGCCTTATCCAATATATTCCCAGGCCAGTCTGTCGCCAAGTCGATAAAATCAGCATCGCCAACTTTAGTTCCATCAAATGCCCATACCGGCTTCAACTTCTCAGCCATATTTACCTGAAAATACTCTTTGCCTACCTTGTTCTGGTATGGAGCAAGTATCAATCTTGAAAATCCGAAATATTTGGAATCTTCAATTTCGACGACCGCTCCTACACGGTCGCTAACATTAACGAATCGGACCAATGTAATGACTCCATGACCGGAAAGATTCAAATCGACCGTAAAATAAAACCATGGCTTGTCTTCGAGGCTTATAACTTTGTTATTCATCACATTTAATTTCCCATTTACCTGGCGTGCATCCCTCTGATAAAGCACAACATCACTTCTCGTTGATACGCCGGACAAATTCAACTGGATCATCAAGAGCCGAACAAATCACGTTGTTCCACTCCCTTTCTCCAACACTGATAGCGAGAGCAGTCCGAGTTGTATCCTCATAACGTGGGTCCGGACAAGTATTCATCAGACAGAACAATAGAGCCTCTTCGAGCGATTCTGAGTCATGCCATGAGATCATAATACAAGTGCCGTCAGGAATACCGATGCCCTCGCCCTCCGTGGATACAACCTCATCGATGATGTCGTGAACATGCTCACAATCAGGTCCCCAACACACAAAATAAGAGGCACCTGCTTTGAGCAGGGGAACGATAATGGCTGATATTGAATCGGCCGACGCCAGCCGGGCATCCCATGCGATGAGACAGGCAAAGTGCCTGGAAGGGAAAACCAGACCGTCGGGAACGTCTTCAGCCGACGAGAGCTCCAGCGAATAGAGCCGCCGCTCTTGTGTCTTGTCATAGCCGCGTTCTACAGGAATCATTGCTCGTGATACCAATACCGCTTTAAAATTCTTAGGGTTTGGTGAGCGTTTTGTGGACGTCCTTGTAAAGCAGCATGTCAACCAAACGCTGTTCTTTCTCGTCATCGAATCCACAAGTTGCTGTGAAATCCTTTGGATTTTCGTACGTGCCAAACAACATGTCCCACCAGACTATGTCGCCATAGTTGTTCTTGTGTCGGCCATACTGATGGTGAATGCGGTGCATCTCCGGGCGCTGAAAAAAGTAACCGACCCATCGCGGCGTCTTGATGTTGGTGTGGTAGAAAAATTCACCGATTGCCGTACACGCGGTATACACAGCCCCTGCCTCCAATGACAATCCTAGCAATGTGTAAACAAGCAGGCTGCCAATAACGGAGTTGACGATCATCTCGCCAGGATGCTTGTAGAAGGATGTTATGACTTCCAGGCGCTGAGGGCTATGATGTATTTGGTGAAAGCCCACCCACAACAAATCGAATTGGTGACGCCAGCGGTGCCACCAGTAGAAGACAAATGTGGCTATTAAGTACGCAACCACTCCGCCACCCACGGTTCCGAGCGGCTCTGAGAGAGAGAAGATGGACCAAGATGCAAGCCACTGCTCCCAGGTAACCCCGGCAAGGAGCACAACACCCAGCTGGACTCCGTTAATGAGCAGCACCCGTAGCGGCCAAGTCTTGACCTTTGGGAGAGGCCAGCCGGCAAAGATACGCTCGATGACGAAACAGAAAACGAAGATTCCGAGAATTAACCACAACATTTATCGGTCCTTATTGTTGCTCTATGCTTTCGGTTAGGGTGAAGCAATAGCACTATACTTTATATATGCCTCCCCCCTTAAAACAATGTTTTTGATGGCAAAAAGGTCCTTTTAAGCTCTTAATTCAGCCACTTACCGGGCATGCTTTCTTAAATAATCAATAGCTTAGGTTCGTTTTCGCTAGTCCGACCCTGCTCGCTTGTTGAATAAAAACAAGCCAGTGGATCATTATGCCGAAAACGGAACCAAGGGGCCAAGGTAAAACCGGGACACTCAAGAACTTGATAACGTCATAAACTAAAGGGGCAGATTTTATTTATGAGAGAAAAATAAATCGTCCCCTTTTCCACTGGAAGATAATTTTATCTTTCGACGGCCGACATGGCCCGGCGCGCGACGGGCCATGTCGCCGGCTTCAGCGGGTGCCGGGAATCGGCCGATCGACGAGTTGGCGCCACAGCTCGATCGAGGTCGTAGGTGTGCCCAGGTCGCGGCGCAGGGTCTGCTCGACCGTGTTGCGACGCTGGTCGCGGTCACGGTTCGCCTCCTCGCTGCCGTTGTGGTAGTTCTTATCGTCGTCTTTGTACTCCGAGTGGCGGCGCCCCATTTCCCCGGTCAGCGTGTCCTTCCAGCTATAGCCGGGCTTGGAGTAACCGCCCGCGGCGCTGGTGTCGACGATCCACTCGCCGTTGTAGATGGTTTTCACCTGCGCGCGACGTGCCTTGACGAGTTGGCCGAGTACCCGCTTCGCGTGGTCGGCGTAGATCTGGGCATAGTTGCGGGTGGCCTTGACGTACGCCGACTTGTTCACGTCGGCCTGGTTCGGGTCGATCAGCGCTTGCTCCTGGAGCAGCGCCAGATGCACCGGCGCGGCGACCATAAAGGCGGAGAAACCCGCCTCTTCGTAGCGCTTCTCCATCAACGGCCCGAGCACCCGCGTATTGATGGTGGCCACGTAGGGCTCGAGCTTGGCGAACAGTTCGGCGCGCGGGGGCGGCGAATCGGCAAGCTTGAGGTTCTGGTAGGTGTTCCGAATCCAGCGCACGGTACCGTTGAGCTCGCCGTTGATCGTGTCGATGGTGTTCTGCGTGAGTTCAACTTCGATGATCTTGCGGATCTCGGCGTAGACCTGATCGAAGTAGCTGGGCACACCGGGCGGGAAGATCGCGTCGAAGATCAGCGCACCGATCTTGCCCCCGATGCCGCTGGCCACGCCCGATGCCAGGTTCTTGAACAGGTCCCGCGTATCGATCGTCGCGCGCATGCGGATGTCGGGCGGCGCGGGCACATCGGTGGGCTCGAACGCGGGCGGCGGCACCGGCACGAGCTCGGCCGTGCGCACGATCTGCAGGTGGTCGAAGGTGTAGTAGATCTCGGCGCGATCAGTCCGGCGCCGAAGCACCGGGGTGCCGGCCGGCAAGCCCGCGTACGACGAGGACAGGTAGCTGAAGAAGTTGTCCTCGATACGCTCGCCATCTTCCAGCGGCGATTCGCTTTCGAGTTCCTTGAGCGCGCAGGCGATGCGTTGGTCAATGACTTCTCGTTGCGCGCCGCTGGGGGTCGGCTGGTCCGGGGCCTCGACAATCGGCAGAGCGGGCGCCGGCGGGCTGGTGGCGATCGTTCGCACGGCGTCAGCGAAAGCACGGAGTGCCTCGGTATCGCCCGCCCTTTTGGTCTCGAGCATCCGGCGGCGCAGCTTGTTGCGGATATAGGTCTCCCGATCGGCCTCAGGTAGGCGGCAGAAAAACGTGTGCACTATTCGCTCCTCAAAGTTGGCACGTCCAGCGATATGCCGGTACGCGCATTCGAAATAGCAGGGTCACACAAATAACAGGGTCACAAATAACACGGTCAGGTCTTGCCTTTTGCCTTGGTGATAATCTTGCTCACCCGTGAATAATGCAGGCCAAAATAATCGCCGATTTCCTTCATGCTATAACCCCCGCTATTGTAGGCCATGACAATGGCTGTGTCTCGGTCAGCCGCCTTTTGTTCATACACCGGCAACAACTTAGCGACTGACCGCCGTTGCGAAGAAGGAACTTCACTCAAATCCTTGTCCGCTTCGATCTGTTTCTGCATGCGCTCTACAAATTTATCCGACCCCAAATAGATCTGGTTTTTCAAGAACGCCCACGGCGCCGGCTGGTTTTTACCCTCGGCAACAAATTGTTTATAGCCTTCTATGGCTTTTGATTTGCGTGCCGCGAAGGCCGATAATATCCAGTCCACCGTCAGCCAATCCGGCGGCTTTATCTGCCCACCGGTAGCGCGATAACTGCTCCAGGGCCAATCCTTGGCCGAGCGCACCATCCCGGCCCTAACCGGGTTAAGCACAATATAACGCGCCAGTTCCAGTAAATAACTGTCTTTCTCCACCAGGATGCCTTTGTAACGCCCTTGGAAGACATGCCCCACCCGGCCATGCACCCGGTTGAATCGCTGAGTGTAGACGCCATTAAGCTGCCGCATGCCCTGTGATAGATTCGCATCCGGTGTTTCAATCAATAAATGATAGTGGTTGCTCATCAGGCAATAAGCATGGCACTCCCAGTTGAATCGTTCGCAGACCTCCGACAGTACCTCCAGAAACATGGTCCTGTCTCCATCGCTCAGATAGATATCCTCACGCCCATCGCCTCGCGAGGTGATGTGATACAACGCCCCGGCAAATTCCAGTCGTAGCGGTCTTGCCATTGCCCTTCAGCCCCGAATTAACATGCAGCAAAAAATAACACTTCAATTACTGAAAGGCAAGAGTCAAGACCTGACCCCAATCACCTGCACAACTGGATACCGCCAGTCAAGGTGTAATGGCCGGACGCTTACAATGGGGGAGCTTCAATTCAAGTTTTATTTGTTTCCGCCATAACTAATTTCGTCTTTAAATTAATAAAACTAGATTTGACCCTATTAACTCAGCCCGCTTGATTACAAGACGTTTATACTAATGAATGTCGCACTCGGCAGTAGAATCCACCACCCGGTGGATTCTTACCTCATGCACCTTCCATTCTCAACTTCCAAAACTCCCTAGTCCTACATAAGAATTCATAAGAAGCGTTCTTGGCTTCTCTTTTAGATAAACCTTCTTTCTTCATCTGACGCATTAAAATCTTCAAGAGCCTTTCATCCCAATCGGGCAATTTTGTTTTAGGGTTGACCTCGACCAATATTTTTGGATTTTCAAGCCCTTCAGCGACGGTCTTTCCTGACTCTGCTGGCTGAATATATACCCCTTGAGACTGAACGATTGCATCTGCCAACCCACCTTCAGTCACAAGATCAAATTTAACTCCGACCTTTACTTGAGTTGGACGATAAAATTCAAATATTAAAAAAGCATACCTCTTGTTAGCTGCCCACGTACAAAGTACGTCTCCTGGCGGGCTATGTTCATGAATATGTATATGGTTAACAAGTTCTTTATGATTTTTACAATCTAGAATCAAAACAGGAATAGCCCTACCTTCTGCAGTAGATTCAGATGCGATCGCCCCATCACCCATGATAGGCACAAAGAGGCCCTCATTTAGCTTTATTTTTCTCTTCACTAGTAACCCGTCTTAGCAAACACGCCTCAACAAAGCAATCTCTTCCCTCGGGGCCTTCTGCTCTAACTTTGTAAGAATCAGTCCGATATCTACGGTTGAGATTAAAAGGTAAAGCGAAAGTAACCCATCCTGAAACAGTCGTTTTTGGCAGTAAATTTAATGGTATCTCTAATTTCTTATAGTTATCATTGATACCAAGCGGAATCACTTTAAAGTCCGGCGCTGAAATAGCCTTACCATAAATCCCTTCCTCATCATAAAATTCAACTTCTAGCTCAAGGCTATAAAACGTTGCATGAGAAGAAGACTGATTTGTGTATGAAATCGCAAACGCAGCATATTTTTTATCTTCCTCTCTAAACACAAATCCATCAATTAAGTACGGCTTAATCGGCAAACGTTTTTCATTGAAATCTGCCTCTGTCAACTGTAGCGCTCGGCGAGAAATCTGGTAACTCCTCCCCGCAAGCAATAATGAACCAAAAGCAATGATCGTAGCAATCGCTGCTATTATGTCTGTCATCTCAAGCTGAATCATCGTCTGCAATATCAGTTAAAAACTAAACAAAAGACTTCTAAAAATTGCTGAATTGGGTCCGACTACCGCAACTTTCTGAAAGTTAAACCAATTCGCTCATAAAAACCACATTTATAGCTTTTAAAGCCACTATTTTTGGCCCTAAAACACTCACCTTAAGAAGTGATATCGTGCTCGTCGATTAGTAGTCAGTGTGCCGACCCTCCCTAAAACGGCGTTTTGGTGGCGAAAAAGCACTTTTTAAGCGCTTATTCAGCCATTATTTTGGCATGTTTTCTTTCTGTATCAATCTGTTGCGTAGGTCCGACCGTTGCAAATTCTACTTCATAGGTCAGACCCTAATAATCCTACTTGTTAACATGTCCTATCCGTCGACCGGTGTAAGGCCGCGACGACTAGCAAGAAGAGCGACGTCCTTTGGGTTGGCGCTTCGGCGGAGGCGCTGTAGAACAGCCTGCTGCGTCTCGGGTGTCCAAAATATCCGCAAACGCTTACGTGCTCGAGTTACGGCAGTGTAGAAGATACTGTGATTGATGTCGTCTTCATTAGCATCAGTGATTACGATCTTGACGAAGTCGTACTCGAGGCCCTGCGCCTTATGAATCGACACCGCGTAGGCCACCTGGAATGGTACGGTGGTGTTTAGTGAATCGTCATCCTCATCGCTGGTGTCGTACTCGTAGACGGAGAAGCGTACAGTCGAGCCACCTATCCATTCAAGTTCATCACCGACGACGTCGAACTCACTCAGCGGTCGATCCAGTTCGACGTCGAACTGGATCCGACCAGGGACGTGGTCGATGTCGACGATACGGCCCTTCAGGTTGTTATAGATCACCGGTCGGAATCGCTCGGTCTCGTAGAAGAGGACAGGGTCGCCGATCTTGTACGTGGACTCGCGCCAAGTGGTCGCTGCACCAGGGTTGCTGCTCTGCAGAAATCGGTTAATATTGTTGATGCCATAAAGACCGTCATAGTTCAGGCACAGGATGATCTCGTCTTGGCCTTGGGTCTCGAACAATGTCTTGTCGAGCACGGTTGAGTACCCATTCCGGGCTATGACCTCAGCGATGTCGTCGTCGAGGTTCCGAACCTTGTTCCAGAAGCCCAAGAGTGAGACGTCCTTAGTTCTGAAGGGCGTCGTCAACTCGAAAACCGATGTGCTCGGGATGAACGAGCGGATCAGTCCAAACCAATTGCCGAACTGGATAGACTCGATCTGGTAGACGTCGCCGACGAGCACGAGCAGCTTGAAGGAAGTCTTTTCCAGCACCTCGATCAGGTCGGCATTGCTAACGGTGCTGCACTCGTCGATGACTAGCAAGTCATACTCCTGAGAAGTACTCCTGTATTTCTGGCTGCTGATCGTCCGGAAGTCCGAGTTCTGCGCAGTCACCCTTCGGTTTAGGTTGTCGATCGCCGGATGAGTATGCGCGAGAAAAAGTTTTTCCTTGTCGTTGAAGTAGTTCGCGATGTGGTCCACCATCGTCGACTTTCCAGTTCCGGCTGCGCCGTAGATCAAGGCTACGCGTGACTGGCTAAACAACACCTTGAGGGCATCCTTCTTGACTGGGTCGTCGATGACACGA
>DASVCP010000471.1:0-4160 GCA_036381555.1 Gammaproteobacteria bacterium | reverse complement strand
CCGGATATCAGGGCGGGTTTATCGAGCATTATCTGATTCCCATCATTTATCCGGCGGGCTTGACGCCGCAGATACAAACCATGCTGGGGCTGGGCGCGCTGGGAATAAATATCGTGATCTATGCTTTTGTTCTTTATCGTTCGAACAGCCGGGCAGGTGCCTGACGGCAGCATTTCTTGTATGATCGGCAACCGGCATGACTACAATGTTTCTGCCGGGTATGAAAGTGCAAGGAATAAGGTTGTCCCAATAAGCTGCGCGCTTCCCAAAGGTTGTTCCGAAAGGAGCCGGTGCTCACATGCGGTCAAAAATATTTCTCAGTCTCGCGATCATGGTTATGGCGGGTTGCACCGAGTCGCCGGAAATGATCGTGCTGGAAGATTCCGTGGCAAGAATGGAGGTTACCGCCGCTTACGGGGGGCGTGTATTGTCATTTTCTTTACAAGGGCGCGAGAATCTGCTGAAAGTCGGTGAGGCGGTGATGAATGTTCCCGATCCCGAGGTTTCGCCGGAAGCGAACAATATTCCTTACTTCGGTCACATCGTCTGGCTCGGTCCGCAGAATGAATGGTGGACGCATCAACAGGTCAATCCGCAAAGGTTCAAGGCTAAAGCCGGTTGGCCGCCAGATCCTTATCTTGTTTTTGCCAGGAATAAAGTTGTCGAGCGTACCGCGGAGAAACTTGTGCTCGAGGGCGTTGCGAGCCCTGTCTCCGGTGTGCAGTTGCGTAAAACCTTTTCGCTGACCGAAAAACCCGGAATGTTTGAGCTGTTCGCGGAAGCGATCAACGTTTCCGGAAAAGAGCTTTCCTGGGATATCTGGTTCAACACCCGGGTTCAGCCTTCGACCAGCGTGTACGTGCCGGTGACCTCGGAACAAGATCTGCGGGCGGATTCCGGCGCCCGTGGCACCGTAGGGCCGGTCGAATACCTTCTGTCAGGCGGGTTGCTTACGCTTGATGTGGAGCGGCTGCCGACAGGCATGACCGGTCGCCGCGGCAAGCTGTTTATTCAACCGTCGGCCGGGTGGATGGCGGGATTTGCCGGAGAGCAGGTTTTTGTCATAGAGTTTCCGTTGCAACCCAAAGAAGCCATCCATCCCGCGCATGGGCAGGTCGAGCTATACCTCAACTACCGGCCCGAAAGCCTTGAAGACAGTCTTATCGAAATGGAAGTGCACGCGCCTTATCGCACACTCAAGCCCGGAGAGGCCATGCGGGCCGGTGAGCGGTGGACGGTGTTACCCTACGACGGGCCGGACGACAAAGCCGCGCATATCGACTTTCTTAAAAAGCGCTTTATGCGGGACTCATAGCTACTAGAACCGGTCTCAAATAAAGCACGCGGTATAACGAAAGGAATTTTCAGCAATGCTTCTGTCTGTTTCCTTTATTGCGTCTGAGTCTGCGGGCGTTGCGCGAGAATGGCGACAACCTCCTTGTATTCCTTGTTGCGCCAGATCCGGATATTTAATTGAGTGCCCGGTCGGTTGCCGGAAATGACATCCAGCAGGCTGCGTGTATCCGGGATCGGTTGCCGGTTGATTTCGATGATGACATCGCCGTATTGCAGTCCGGCCTTATCCGCGGGTCCATTTCTGTAAATCCCGGCGATCAGTACGCCCCTGGTGCCCAGATATTGCTGCTGGCGCGGAGAGAGGTCGCGTCCCTCAACACCCAGCCAGCCGCGAATAACCTTGCCGTAGCGGATCATTTGCGAGAGGACGTTTTTTACCATGTCAACCGGGATCGCAAAGCCGATGCCGAGCGAACTGCCGGTCTTGCTGAAAATCGCAGTGTTGATGCCGACCAGTTCGCCACGCGGATTGATCAAGGCGCCGCCGGAATTGCCGGGGTTGATGGCGGCGTCGGTCTGAATAAAGTTCTCAAAGGTGTTGAGGCCGAGATGATCGCGCCCGGTGGCGGAAACGATGCCCATCGTGACGGTCTGACCCACACCGAAGG
Source organism: Gammaproteobacteria bacterium (assembly GCA_036381555.1). Taxonomy (GTDB): domain Bacteria; phylum Pseudomonadota; class Gammaproteobacteria; order HTCC5015; family HTCC5015; genus DASVCP01. Next base: position 2,196 of record DASVCP010000471.1, on the reverse strand, counting down.
GATTGCCGATCGCCAGCACCACATCGCCCACCCGAAGGTTGTCGGACTTTCCGAGCGCAATATGTTCCAGGTGTTCGGCGGCGATTTTCAGGATAGCCAGGTCGGTTTCGGTGTCGGCACCGAGAAACTGGGCGGGAAAGTCGCGCCCGTCCGTGAGTGAAATGTGGATATCTTCCGCGTCTTTGACCACGTGGTAATTGGTGACAATATGGCCCAGCTCGCTGAATATCACCCCCGAGCCCAGTCCCGACTGAACCCGGCTCCGGGGTTGGCGTGGGATTCCGAAAAAATGCTCGAGAATACTGGAAGCCGGATTATTGTCCTGGATTTGTACGGTTTTGCGCGTGTAGATGTTTACCACCGATGGCGCGGCGCGCGCTACCGCTTCGGCATAGGAGAAAGGGCCGGCCGCATGCAGGGAACCGGACGGCACCGATGATTCGGGCGTCGTCGCCGACGGGTCGGGCGGGGTCTTTCCGTTTTTCAACGTCGTCAGCAACACAATCGCGAGAGCGGCGATAACGCCCAGGATGCTTGCTTTTAAAACAAACGATAATGTCTTCACATGGATTCTCCGTATCGTTCCATGGCCGCTTTTGCATTGGGAATTGCCGGTCGAGCGTCGGAATAACCTGCGGGGTGGCTTATAATGCACTAAACCGGCTTATATTACTGAATATTGTGGTGTAAAACATAAAACATGAGCTCATTACGCGAAATCACCGAATATGTGGATGCACTGCTCGAAGTTCAGAGGTTTGCGGATTACTGCCCGAACGGCTTACAGGTCGAAGGCCGCCGCGAATTGCGGACGTTGATCAGCGGCGTGACCGCCAGCCAGGCGCTGCTGGATGCGGCGGTGGCCGCCGGAGCCGATGCCGTTCTGGTGCATCATGGTTATTTCTGGCGGGGAGAGTCACCGGTGCTGACGGGCATGAAGCGCCGACGCATTAAGACATTGCTGGATAACGATATCAGCCTGCTGGCGTATCATCTGCCCCTGGATGCGCATCCGCTGTACGGCAACAACGCTACGCTGGCCCGTGAGCTCGGCTTCCGGATCGGCGGCGTGGTCGGCAGCGGGCCCGCCAAGGATATTCTGTTTTACGGCGAATTACCCAAAGCGATGCCGGCCTTCGAGTTACGGGAATGGGTGGCTGTTCGGCTGGGCGGAAAGCCGTTGCTGATCGAAGCTTCCGATCGTCCCGTCAAGTCCGTCGCCTGGTGTACCGGAGGGGCGCAGGGGTATATCGACGAGGCGGCCAGGCTGGGGGTGGATGCGTATTTGAGCGGCGAGATATCAGAGCAGACCACACATTCGGCCCGCGAAAACGGCGTGCATTTTATCGCCGCGGGCCATCATCTCACCGAGCGATACGGCGTGGCGGCGCTGGGGAGTCATTTGGCCGAGAAGTTCGGTATTGCCCATCAATTCATCGATATCGACAATCCTGCCTGAACTCGTGGGCATACCATCGATGCTGGCTATTGGGAAGGCAAATTTGTTAAAATCCGCGCCTTCGCATATCGATTGGTGTTTTACTGCGAATTGCGCAAATAAATCGATTGTTCTTTCATCGTATCCAGTTCAGCTTTCACCTTAATTTAAAGTTGGGGAGATCATAATGTCAGCGGGTAGTCTCGATAAAAGCGGCGTCGACGAGGATCGACGGCGGTTTCTCACCGCCGGGGCCACCGTGGTCGGTGCCGTGGGCGTCATAACAGCGGCGGTGCCATTCCTGGCGTCCATGCAGCCGAGCGAAAAAGCCAGAATCGCCGGTGCACCCGTTGAAGTGGATATCAGCAAGCTGGCCCCGGGCATGAGAATGACCGTGCAATGGCGCGGCCGCCCCGTCTGGATCGTGCGCCGCACGCCCGATATGCTCGATAGCCTGGCGACGTTGAACGACGAACTCGAGGATCCCAATTCCGAAAACAAGGATCAACAGCCTCCATACGCGGATAACCTGCATCGCTCCATCAAACCGGAATACCTGGTGATGGTCGGATTGTGCACCCACCTGGGTTGCTCGCCCACCTATCGTCCGGAAGTGGCCCCCCAGGATCTGGGCGCGGATTGGAGAGGCGGGTTCTTCTGCCCCTGCCATGGCTCGCGTTTCGATTTGGCCGGCCGGGTTTACGAAGGCGTGCCGGCGCCGACCAACATGGTGGTGCCGCCGCATCGTTACCTGAGCG
>DASVCP010000470.1:0-2503 GCA_036381555.1 Gammaproteobacteria bacterium | reverse complement strand
GGGTAACAAAACCAGCGTTTCGCAAGGATCCGCGCAGGGCTTCGTCATACTCCATCAAGGCGCGGGTAATGCCGTGGCGAATGGCGCCGGCCTGGCCGCTGCTGCCGCCACCGGACACGGTGACGTAAATATCGAACCTGTCTGCCATTTCCACCGTATTCAGCGGCTGGCGAACAATCATACGGGCGGTCTCGCGGCCGAAATACTGATCCAGCGGCTTCTCGTTGACGATGATATTTCCGCTGCCGGGCTTAAGGAATACCCGCGCACTGGAAGTCTTGCGACGTCCGGTACCGTAGTGTTGTGTTTCTGCCATGTGCTTCTCGTACGTTTTGGTTAATCTTGCCGTTGCTAGATGTCGAGCGGTTTGGGCTGCTGCGACGCGTGCTTGTGCTCGGCGCCCGCATAAACTTTCAGCTTGCGAAACATCGCCCGGCCCAGCGGATTTTTGGGCAGCATGCCCTTCACCGCGGTTTCGATAATTTTCTCGGGATTTTTCACCAGCAACTTCTCGAAATTGATGGATTTCAGGTTGCCAATGTAGCCGCTGTGGCTGTAATACATCTTGTCTTGGGCCTTGTTGCCGGTTACTTTGACTTTATTGGCATTGACCACGACGATGTAATCGCCGGTATCGACGTGCGGGGTATACTCGGGCTTGTGCTTGCCCCGCAGACGGCGGGCGATCTCGCTGGCCAGCCGGCCCAGGGTCTTGTCGCTGGCATCGACCAGGTACCAGTCCCGGGTCACTTCTTCATTTTTGGCGGTAAACGTTTTCATGTCGCTGATTTTCTTCAAGATGCATGGAGCGCGAAAGGGCGCTAATATTACTGAAACCCGCCCTGCCGTACAAGCGGAATATGGGCCCCGGTCATGGTTTTGAGCCCAATGAGCATCGAGAATACACCACCCCATCCCGATATCCGCCGTCTCTCGCCCCTGGATCGTCTGTTGATCGAAGCTGACCGGGCCTTGAAGACCACGACAGGAGCCGTCGCAGCGGGTCAGCTCTCTCCCGCCGGCACTGAACCGCCGGTATCCCTGCCAGCCCAACACCGCAAACTGTCCGAAGGACTGATGCGGGTAAACCACACCGGCGAAATCGCCGCTCAGGCGCTGTATCGCGGCCAGGCTCTGGTTGCCCGGAATAACCGCCAGCGGACTGCCCTGCTCAAGGCGGCCGACGAAGAACAGGATCACCTGGCCTGGTGCGAGGCCCGCTTGCAGGAACTGAACGGCCACACCAGCCTTCTGGCGCCGTTCTGGTATTCAGGTTCTTTTTTGATAGGTCTTGCCGCGGGTCTGGCCGGAGACCGCTGGAGCCTGGGATTCGTGGAGGAAACCGAGAACCAGGTGTCGGCGCATCTCGACGACCATCTCGGCCGCCTGCCGGAAACCGACCGCCGCAGCAGGGCGGTAGTGGAAAAAATGCGCGCCGATGAAGCCCGCCATGCCGCCGAAGCCCGGGAGGCCGGGGCGGCCCCCCTGCCGGCGCCAGTCAGAAAACTGATGAACCGCGTGGCGGACGTAATGCGCTTCGTGAGCTTCCGGATTTAAATCGCCGTAATCCAGTTCAGGTTCCGGCCGTAGAAAATCTCCGCCATTTCGCGGCGCAGACCGGCTTCAATCTTCTCCAACTCGTCCTCGTCGTAATCTTCCTTGCCGCCACCGAACAGGTAGTTATCGATCTCGAAATCCTTCAGCATCATCTTGGTGTGAAAGATGTTTTCCTGATAAACGTTGACGTCGATCATCTGATATCGGTCACGGGTATCGGCGGCCATGAAGTTCTGGATCGAATTGATTTTATGGTCGATGAAGTGTTTGCGGCCCTCAACGTCGCGGGTGAACCCCCGTACCCGGTAATCGACGATCACCATATCCGATTCAAAGCTGTGAATCAGGTAATTCAGCGCTTTCAACGGCGATACCTTGCCGCAGGTCGAAACATCGATGTCGGCCCGGAAGGTGCTGAACCCCTCTTCGGGGTGCGATTCCGGATAGGTATGCACGGTTAAATGGCTTTTATCCAGGTGGGCGACCACTGCTTCCGGCAGGGGACCGGGCTCTTCCCGGCCGATCAAGTCCGGGTTTTTGACCGGCTCTTCGGAAATCAGCATGGTTACGCTGGCCCCCTGAGGGTCGTAATCCTGGCGGGCGATATTCAGGATATTGGCACCGATGATTTTCGCCACTTCTTTCAAGACATGCGTCAAACGTTCGGCGTTGTAGCACTCGTCGATATACTCGATGTACTCCTGCTGATCGTCCTTCGTCTTGGCATAGCAGATATCGTAGATGTTGAAGCTCAGTGTTTTAGTCAGGTTGTTAAACCCGTGCAGTTTGAGCTTGTTTGAGATTCTTTGATTCAACCTTGTAAACCCTCGCTTCTGATACTCAGCCGGCCTCGTCAGCGGAATACCTGGCCGGAAATCGGCGGATGGTAAATAAGCTGCACAATATTGCCATCCGGGTCTTTTATGTAAAAACTGCGCGCGCCGTC
>DASVCP010000469.1:0-21977 GCA_036381555.1 Gammaproteobacteria bacterium | reverse complement strand
GCTGTCCGGCTTCGATCAAAGCCACACCCAGATTATAGGGCGCATAACCTTTTAGCGTCTCAGCGTCCCGGATTCCGCGCAGCAACCGCGCTGCGGTATCGTAATTGCGTTGCGTGATTTCCACCTGGGCGCGCAGCATCACGATACCGTCCTGAATCGCTACGGGAATCTCGCCCTGAATGCGGTCCAGAGCATGCAATGCATTGACGTAATGGCCTTTGGCGTAATAAATGCGGGCCAACCGGTAAGCGGCGTCGTTGCGAACGGCTTGTGGCACATTCTCGGCATTCAGAACCCGTTCGATTGCCCTGCCGGCCTGCTGATGCATGCGGTATCGCAGTTCCAGGTCGCCGGTTTTGAACTCAGCCTCGCCGCGATGTGCAGTAAGCGTGTCGAGCCCGGGCTCGTCCAGGCCGTAATGTTGCGCGAGTTCCACGTCCAATCGGGAAATGGCCTCAAAATATTTTTCCTGATAGGCGTAGAACAGGGCTTCGCCGAAATAGAGATCCTGAACGGGGTCAGAGACGACCTTTGAAGGTGTCACGGCCATACAAAGCAAAACGGCGCCCAGCGCCGCTTTCGGATACCGCCTTGTACCGGGTGCACTACCCATTTCGCACGCCCCGCGCTACCAGTCCCTGAACGTAACCCGCGGCCCCCCGCCGGCGGCAATGATTCGCATTTCGACGAACTTGGGGTCGACGTCCTTGTTGACGGCCACATCCCCGGTTTGCTCAAACGAATCGCCCCCCGCGGTCTTACCGCGAATGACGGCCGCAATCCGGTGGTTGCCGGAGGGAAGATTGCCGGTATGCAGCCGCTGTACCCCCCCATTCAGCAGCGCTTCGAGTTCACGAAAGGTGTAGATGTATTGGGCGACCACTTGATCGTCGACCTTCAGCTCCAGCGAGTCCAGGCGAAAATCCGGCCCGGCCTCCAGGGAAACGAACACCGCTATCTGGGTCGTGGATGGAAACAGCAGCTTCTCTTCGAGCAACGACAGCTCGTTGTTGATTTCGATCACTTCCTTTTTGAGCGTCTGCACCTGGTCGTCGATGCCCTGCAGTTCCTGGCGGTCCTCAACCCAGCCCGGCTGCTGCGCCGGCGCGGTCATGGCCAGGAACAACCCAAAAGCCGAAAAAACGCGCGCTAGAAATTTCCTCACCCTAACCTCCAAAGCCCGCCCGGAGCCGCTGTTTTTATGGAATTTTCACATCCCCGGAAGGTGGATTTCACTGTTTTCACTGCCGATAGCCAAACAATCGCTATCTATACAGCAAGCCCTCAGTATTCGCCGGTATACGTATCACATTTTCCCAAAACCGCTTAAAAACCGTTTAACCACGGAGCGCACAGAGAACACAGAGAAAAGATTATTTATCCGCAGGCGGCCAAAGACTGTTCCTGCAGTCCTTTTGCTTCCACCATCCATGGCGATCAAGGCAGATTTTCACAGTGTAATCTGCGGATTTTTGTTTTTAAATCTCAGTGTTCTCCGTGTCCTCCGTGGTTATTTCTTATAAAAATTCAGTCTCCCTTCAACCTTACTTGACTCGGGCGATGAGGTTTTGGGTGGAGGAACTAACGTCCAGGCCGTCCGGCCGGTTTTCCAGCGCGTTCAGCACCCCCTTGGCCAGCTGTTTGCCGTACTCCACGCCCCACTGGTCGAAGGAATTGATGTTCCAGATCACTCCCTGGACGAAGATTTTGTGCTCGTACAGGGCAATCAGCGCACCCAGGGTTTGGGGGGTCAGCTTGTCCATCAGGACGGCGTTGCTGGGCTTGTTGCCTTCGAACACCTGGTATGGCGTCAGCCGGCCGGCTTTTTCCGCCGGTACCTTACGGGCCGACAGCTCGGCGGCCACCTCGGCGTCGGTTTTGCCCTTCATCAGGGCTTCCATCTGCGCCAGTCCGTTGGCCAGCAGCATGCGCTGCTGGTTGTCCAGCGGCGCGTGGCTTTGTTTGGCCAGGATAAAATCCGCCGGGATCGGCTTGGTGCCCTGGTGCATCAACTGAAAAAACGCATGCTGGGCGTTGGTGCCGGTGCCGCCCCAGATGACCGGCCCTGTCTGATAATCGACGCGGTTGCCGTCACGATCGACGCATTTTCCGTTACTTTCCATATCAGCCTGTTGCAGGTAGTCGGGCAGGCTCGCCAAGTGCTGGATATAGGGCAGGACCGCGTGCGTTTCAAAACCGAGAAAATTGTTGTACCAGACGCCCAACAGCGCCAGGAGGACCGGCATGTTCCGCTCCAGTTCGGCGGTGCGGAAATGCTCGTCCATGGCGTACGCCCCGTCCAACAACTCCTCGTACCGGTCCATGCCGATATAAATCGCGATGGGCAGGCCGATTGCAGACCATAGTGAATAGCGGCCGCCAACCCAGTCCCACATTTCAAACTGGGCGTCGGGCGAAATGCCGAACTCGGTCGCCAGGGGGTTGTTGCTGGTCACCGCCACGAAGTGCTTGTCGATGTCTTTTTCCACCCCGCCGTTATCCAGAAACCAGGCGCGGGCCGCCAAGGCGTTATTGAGGGTTTCCTGAGTGGAAAAGCTCTTGGACGAGACGATAAACAGGGTCGTTTCGGGATTGCATTGCTGCACGGTGTCGTGAATATGGGTGCCGTCGACATTGGACACGAAATGCATGCGCAGACCGGGCTTGCCATAGGGCTTGAGCGCCCGGCAAACCATAAACGGCCCCAGATCTGAACCGCCGATACCGATATTCACCACATCGGTCACCGGCTTGCCGCTGTAACCGACCCATTGTCCGGTTCGCACGGCTCCGGCAAACGCGCGCATTTCCGCCTGCACCCCGCGCACCGAAGGCATGATATCCGTATCATCCACCCGAATCGGCCGGTCGGAGCGATTCCGCAAGGCGATGTGCAGCACGGCACGGTCCTCGGTGTGATTGATCCGTTCGCCGTCAAACATGCGCGCCCGCCAGTCATCCAGCTCGGCCTGGCGCGCCAGATCGAATAAAAGCTTGAGAGTCTTGCCGGTGATACGATTCTTTGAATAGTCCAGTAACAGTCCGGCCGCAGAACAGGTCATATGCTCGGACCGTTGCGGTTCGCGTTCGAACAGCTCACGCATGTGAGTCGATTCAAGCTCGGCGGCATGCTCGGCCAAAGCGCGCCAGGCGGCGGACGTGGTCAATGCGGACATAAAAACTCCTCAATTAACTGCATTTTCTAAATGTTATTTTGTCGGCACTCTACGAATCAGGCCGATGCCATAAAAAAACCGGTTTTACGCACTGTACGTAAAACCGGTTTCTTCAATCCCCCAATTCTCCGGAATCCGAGCCAGCTTCAAGCCGCCTGTACCGGAATCGAGTTTGCCGTTCTCGTGATTCTGTTCTGTGCGTCCAGGTAAACCAGTGTGGGTTTGTGCAGTGCCGCCTCATGGGTACTGCATTGGGCGTAGCTGCAAATAATGACCCGGTCACCGGGGCGGGCTTTATGGGCGGCCGCGCCGTTCACTGAGATGACGCCGGAATTTTCTTGGGCGCGTATGGCGTAAGTGACAAAGCGTTCGCCGTTGGTGATGTTGTATATCTGGATCTGCTCGTACTCATGAATGCGCGCGGTATCCAGCAACGCGCCGTCAATGGCACAGGAGCCTTCGTATTCAAGCTCCGAATGCGTAACCGTGGCTTTATGCAGTTTGGCTTTCAATAGCGTGATTTGCACAGCCGTCTCGTCCCTTAAGTATTAAAAAAACCAATAGTAATTTAGTGAAGTATCAGTATTGTACAACGTTTCAGAACTTGATTTCCAGATTATCGATGAGCCTTGCCGCCCCGAGTCGCGCCGCCGCCAGCACGACCAGGTTGCGATTTTTGCCCCTGGCCGCACTCAGATCGTCGGCGTACCGTATCTCGACATATTCCGGCTGAAAACCCGCCTGTTCGAGCCGAACCATCGCTTCGGATTGCAATAACGCGTAACTGCGGCGGCCCTGCCGGATCGCTTCGGCCACGTCGACCAGGGTCCGGTAAAGCACTGGAGCGACCTTTTTTTCAGCTTCGCTCAGATACTGATTGCGCGAGCTTAATGCCAGCCCGTCCGGTTCCCTGACGGTGTCCACGCCCACGATCTTGACGGGAATATTCAGATCTTCCGTCATCCGCCGGATAAGCACCCATTGCTGGAAGTCCTTTTTGCCAAACACCGCCAGATCAGGCTGTACCAGATTGAACAACTTGGCCACCACCGTGGTGACGCCGTCAAAATGACCGGGCCGGAACGCGCCGCAAAGTATCCGGTTCAGCCCTGGCACGCTCACCTGGGTAGTCACGGGTCGGCTTTTGCTCTTACCATTGGGCAGTCCACGGGGATAAATCACGTCGACCGAAGGTGTAAACACGACATCCACGCCGGCCTGTGACAGCCTGCGATTATCCTCATCCAGGGTCCTGGGGTAATGCTCAAAGTCCTCGTCTGGGGAAAACTGCAGCGGGTTGACGAAGATGCTGACCACAACCCGGTCCCCGAAGGCGCGCGCGGTTTCAACCAGTTTTAAATGACCGGCGTGCAAATTGCCCATGGTGGGCACAAACGCAACGCTCTGTCCGCCCTTACGCCATGTCTTGACGATGGCCCGCAATTTGGAAGTATCCGTCACTTGTTGCATACAATCGATCCCTTAAAGGGCAGGAACGCAAGAAAATGGGAAAGGTACTGATTAACGTCGGTTTTTTCTTGGTTTCTATTTAGCCGGTCATTCAAACGTGTGCTCGGCGCCGGGGAACGCGCCGGATTTCACCGCCTGAACATATGCCGACAACGCCGCGCTAATGGAACCGGATTCCCGCAGGAAATTCCTGGCGAACCTGGGCGTTTTGCCCGCCGTAATGCCCAATACATCATACAGAACCAGCACCTGCCCGTCACACTGAGGCCCCGCGCCGATGCCGATTACCGGCACGCTGACGTTTCGGGTCACCTCGGCGGCCAATGGCGCCGGCACCGCCTCCAGCACCAACATATCGGCGCCCGCCGCTTCCAGTCTATGCGCCTGCTCCAGCATTTCGCCGGCTTCGCTGCGTTCGCGGCCCTGGACCCGATAACCACCCAGTTTATGCACAGACTGCGGACGTAACCCCAGGTGGGCACATACCGGTATGCCTTCGTTGGCCAACGCGGCAACGATAGCCTCCTGACCCGCGGTGCACTCCAGCTTGACCATATGAGCCCCGCCCTCCTGCATCAACCTGGCGGCGTTCTGCAAGGCCGTTTCAACCGACCAGTACGACATAAACGGCATATCCACAATCAACATCGGCCGCTGACAGCCGCGCGCGACAATGCGTGTGTGATATACCATATCGTCCATGGTGACAGGCAGGGTGCTGTCGCAGCCCTGAATCACGTTGCCCAACGAGTCGCCCACCAGCACGACATCCACGTCGGCTGCGTCCAGTTGGGCGGCAAAACTGGCGTCATAGGCGGTCAACATGGCAATCTTGTCGCCATTTTCCTTCATGCGCCTCAGGGTGCGCACGGTCACTTTGACGCGTTTTGGAGAATAACTGCTCATACCGCTGGTCTCCGTTAAAGTCCCTGTTTCAAATCGTCAGCGGCGCCGGATTGAAATAATGCCGGCCGCTCCGGGTCCGACTGATCTGCTCCAGCAACTGCCGGTAATCCGCCTCATTGTCGACGAAATTGATGTCCGCGGCGTTGACAATCAACAGCGGTGAGTCGCCGTAATCGTAAAAGAATCGAGTGTAAGCGTCGACCAGGCGTTGCAAATAGGCCGCTTCGATCTTTTGTTCGTAGGGTATGCCCCGTTTCCTGATCCGATCAAGCAGCACTTCGACGGGCGCCTGCAGATAAATCACCAGGTCGGGCTTGATGGTATCCAGGGTCAGATGCGAATACACCTGCTCGTACAGCTTAAATTCATCCCTGTCGAGGGTCAGTTTGGCAAACAAATGGTCCTTTTCAATCAGGAAATCCGCGACCCGCACCGGTTGAAACATGTCGGTTTGCCGCAATTCATTGAGTTGCTGGGCACGTTGCAGCAGGAAAAACAGCTGGGTGGACAGCGCCGCCTGCTTGGGATTGTTATAGAAATGCTCGAGGAACGGGTTGTTGTCCGCTGCTTCCAGTACAAGGTCTGTATTGAAAGACTCCGCCAGCCGCCTGGCCAGGCTGGTTTTACCCACGCCGATAGGTCCTTCGACGACCAGATAACTCGGCTCGAATTGGCGCTCTTTATTTTTCAATCGTCAGTTTCTCCAGCTGGCCGGCACCGCAACCCGCAAGCAGGTCTTGCAACGCGCCTAGTCCGGGGATTTCAATCACCGGTGCAATTTCATACAAAGGATACAGTACGAACGCCCGTTTATGCAGTCCCGGATGAGGTACAACCAACTCCGGCTCATTAATCCGAGTCTGCGCGTATAAAAGCAGATCCAGATCCAGCGTTCTGGCTCCCCAGTGTTGCGAACGTGTACGGCCATGGCGCTGCTCGATTTGCAACAGGGCTTGCAAAAGTTTACTGGGGTTTAAGGCCGTTTCCAGCCAGGCAACGGCATTAATGTAATCCGGCTGACCGGGCGCCGAACCTTCCATGGGCGGACTGCGATAAAACGAGGAAACCTTGAGCAGCCGCGTGTCAGGCAGGGCATCCATTTCCGTCAACGCCCGCCGCAGTTGTTGCACCGGATCCTGCAGGTTACTGCCAAGACCGATAAACGCCTCTTCCGGCTTGGAACCTGCTAACGCAATCAATGAGAATCCATCGCCGTACGGGTTCTGGGCGGCGATTTGCGGTTACGCCGCCGGCGCCGACTGCGGTTGCCGGCTTTAACTCCCGGTTTTTTTTGGGTTTTGGGTAACACCGAATCGATCATGCGCCGCTGGCCGGCGGGATCATGAGTCTGGATTTCCGTCCACCATTGTGCCTGCTCCTGAACGTCCTCCCCCGCCTCGGCCCGCAGACACAGAAAATCATAAGCGGCGCGAAACCGGGGATGCTGCAGTAACAACAAGGTCCGTTTGCCGGCATACCGCTGTAATCGGGGTTGCAACGCCCAAATATCGCGCACCACCATCGCGTAGCGGCGCGGCATGGCGATGACACGCCCCTGCTCCTGAAGCAGCGCCGAACCCGCTTTCTGCATGTCCATCACGCCGGGGAAACTTCCGCCAACCTCGTAGCCCAGTTTTCTGAGTAACGGCAGCCACAAAAAGGTAGCGAACAGGAACGCGGGGGTTACCGGCTTGCCGCCGACAATCCTCGCGTCGGTGCTCGTTAATGCGTGCTCGATAAACTTCCCGGAAAAAGCATAAGATTGGTGTTCGAGACAGTCCCCGGCCGCCGGAAACAAATGCCGGAACAGGCCGAATTCCCGGAGCAAATGAAAGGTTTTCACGGCGCAGCCGCCGTGAAACATTTTCAGGGTTTCATCGAACAACCGGGCGGGCGGAATATCGTGCAGCAGGTGCCCGAGTTTCTGGATCGGCGCCGCGGCGTCTTTTGCAATTTCAAAACTCAGCTTGGCGGCAAAACGCAGCGCCCGCAACATACGTACAGGATCTTCACGGTAACGGGTTTCAGGATCGCCGATCAGGCGAATAACGCCCCGGCGAATATCCGCCAATGCGCCGACATGATCCACCAGCGTGAAATCGGCAATATTGTAGTACAACGCGTTCATGGTGAAATCACGCCGCCAGACATCCTCTTCCAGGGTGCCGTAGACGTTGTCGCGCATAATGCGGCCGCTTTCCGCATGGTGTCGGAGGTGGTTCCCGCCATCCTCGAAATCCGCTTCCTGCAACGGCCCCCGGAAAGTCGCGACCTCCACGACATCGCGGCCGAACAGGATGTGCGCCAGCCTGAAGCGTCTGCCGATAAGGCGGCAGTTGTCGAAAATCCGCTTGATTTCTTCAGGGTGCGCGTCGGTGACCACGTCAAAATCCTTGGGATGCAACTCCAGCAGGAGGTCCCGCACGCAGCCGCCGACCAGATAAGCCTGATAACCCGATTGATGCAGACGATACAACACCTTTAGCGCATTATCGCTGATATCGTCGCGGGATATATTGTGGTCGGAACGCGGAATGATGGCGGCTGAATTAGACAATGCTTCGCATATAGCAGCTTAAACCCGGCATTTTATAACACGCGAGGGAACATGAAAACGACGTCCCCCGGACTTGAAGCTATCCGGGGGACTGTTGCCTTTGTTCAACCCGTCCTTTTTCGGTGTCCTGTGGAGACAAAACCCGCCTTTAGAAGGTGTCAAAGCGCATCTTCGTCGGTTTCACCGGTACGGATGCGAACCGCTTTGACCACATCGGTGACAAACAGCTTGCCGTCCCCGATTTTGCCGGTATGCGCCGCTTTTTGGATTTTTTCCAGGCAAATGTCGACCATATCGTCCCTTACCACGATTTCCACCTTGCTTTTCGGCAGGAAATCGACCACGTATTCAGCCCCGCGATACATCTCGGTGTGCCCCTTCTGACGGCCAAAACCGCGTACATCGGTTACCGTCATGCCGGTTATACCCGTTTCGGCAAGCGCATCGCGAACATCATCCAGCCTGAAGGGTTTGATAATAGCTTCAATTTTTTTCATAACGTTAACTTCCTCTTAATCTCGCCTATAGAGTGTAGAAGATCCGGAGAAATAGGTATCCCGGCTGCTACCAGCGGGCATCTAACCTACCTGCATTTTCTCCTCATGTCTGCACCATTTTGATTCCACTACTCGTTGAACTTGGGATTGGAGCTGATCTTGTGTATCGACAGATCCGCGCCTTCGAATTCCTGCTCGCGGTCCAGCCGTATGCCCACCAGCGCCTTCAATAAACCGTAAACCACGAAGCCGCCGATCACCGCTATGCCGACACCGATCAACGTGCCCACTAATTGTGACCAGAACGACACACCGCCGGTGCCGCCCAACGCCTCCAGGCCGAAAATTCCCGCGGCAATCCCGCCCCAGGTGCCGCACAAACCGTGCAACGGCCAGACACCGAGCACGTCGTCAACCTTCCAGCGTTTTTGCGTCAATTCGAATGTCACCACGAACAGCGCGCCGGCCACGAGGCCTGTCACCAGCGCGCCCAGGGGATGCATCACATTCGAACCCGCGCAAACCGCCACCAGGCCGGCCAGCGGACCGTTATGGATAAAACCGGGGTCGTTTTTGCCGCAGACCAGGGCCGCCAGGATGCCGCCGGCCATGGCCATCAGCGAGTTGATTGCCACCAGACCGCTGATCCCTTCAACCGTCTGTGCCGACATGACGTTGAATCCGAACCAGCCGACCGACAGTATCCAGGCACCCAGCGCCAGAAACGGGATGCTCGACGGCGCGAACGCCACCATGGCGCCGCTTTTCTCGTAACGGCCGTGACGGGCGCCCAGCAATATCACCGCACCGAACGCCAGCCAGCCGCCCATCGCGTGCACGACGACGGAGCCGGCGAAATCATTGAACGACGCACCGAATGTCTCCTTCAGCCAGTCCTGAACCCCGTAGTTGCCGGCCCACACAATACCCTCAAAAAACGGGTAGATCAGCGCCACCACGACAAACGACGCAATCAGTTGCGGATAAAACCGCGCCCGTTCGGCGATGCCGCCGGAGATAATCGCCGGGATCGCGGCCGCGAAGGTCAGCAGGAAAAAGAACTTGACCAGTTCGTAGCCGTTGTTGATCGACAGCGTTTGCGCGCCGGTGAAAAAGCTGATGCCGTAGGAGACCGAAAACCCGATAAAGAAATAGGCGATGGTGGAGATTGCAAAATCGCAAATGATTTTGACCAGCGCGTTAACCTGATTCTTATGGCGTACCGTCCCGACCTCCAGAAACGCAAATCCCGAATGCATCGCCAAAACCATGATCGCGCCCATTAAAATGAAAAAGGCATTACTGCCTGAAACCAAGCCTTCCATTTTTAATTCCCCCTAGATGTTATGTACGGTTAAGAAAGCGGCGCCTAGGCACAGGACCGATTTTTTGCTCCTGCAAAATCGGCACTTCTGACCGCAATGGAAGGCGGAAATGCAGATTTAGCAGGAGCAAAAATCTGCCACCATCCCTGGGCGGTCGGATGTGCCTGTGCCGCGAACGCATGGATGCGTAGAACGCGGCTTAGTTTGCCCCAAAGCCTGATTGATGTAAAACAGTGCAGCACTGTTTTGGGCCCGCCTTGCACTACAACCAGAGTAATAATTCCGGCAAGTTGTCCCGGTACTTTTGCATGCGCTTTTAAAAGTATTTCTTCATCAAAGGCTTACGGAATTATTTAATAGTTACCTGTAAGCAGGATAAAAATGTGCCCTATTTTGGGGATTTTTATGCTCTATTATGGAGCGTGCACCATTATGAATCATTGCGATTTTTTAGTGCAGCCAGCTGGCGACGTTCGCGTTTGTTAGGCCGATGGTGAGGCTTGACTCTCAACGGATTTTCAGCGCGGTACTGTTCGCGACGGGTTTCGCGCGCAGCAATGCTTTCCTCGGTTTCGGTATAGAGCTGCCGGGCGGCGGGCGCGGAAAGCCGCTGCCGGCTTAACCCTTCGACTGCGACATGAAACTCATAAAGGCCCTTGCGAATCTGCAGCCGGTCGCCGACCTTTATAATCCTGGCGGGCTTGCAGCGCTCGCCGTTACAGTGCACTTTGCCGCCGCCGATCTCTTCGGCGGCCTGGCTGCGGGTTTTGAAAAAACGCGCCGCCCACAACCATTTGTCCAGACGCATCGAATCGGAACTTGACGATGACGTATGCGCTTCATCTTTCATCGTTCGATCAGCTTCATCGCCATATTCAGACCGCTAAGATAGGCTCCCTCCACGCGCGCCACATTGCACCAGTCACCGCAGGCGCCGATGCGCAATTCGCTGTCATACAGACAACTCTCCCCCAAAGGATTCACCGGCAGCGCATAACGCCAAAGCTTCGCATCGGCGTGTACCGGCATCGGGAAACGGCGGCCGCAAGCCTGTTCCATGCCTTTCAAAAGAGCTTCAATCACCTCCACCGCTTCCAGATCCATGTTCGCTTCCGACCACTCCGGCGAGCCATGCAAAATCCAGCTTTCACGCTCACCCCGCTCGGGCTTGCTGGAGTTTCGTGCCGCCCAGGAAAGTTTCGGCGCTACCAGGAAGGCGCCGTCAAACCCCAACTGCAGTGATTCCTCGAACGACAGCATAACCGACCAGCACGGTGTCATATCGACCGACGCCGCGACCGTCGACAATGCCGGCACAGCCTCCAGCAACGGCACCGCCTCCGGTGCGGGCACTGCAACCACCAACGCGTCGAATGCCCCCAGCGCCTGATCCTGCGCGTCGAACAGCCGCCATGCCTTACGCCGGTGTTCGACCCGCGCTACCTGAACCCGGTAACGCACATCGCATAAAGCCGCCATGTCCTCCACGCAACTGTGCATGTACGGCCTGCCCAGATAACGCTTTACACCGTCCTCACGACTCAACGCCTCGCCCTCGTGAAGGTCGACCAACCAGCCCTTCCACTCGTCAACCAGCCACTGCTCCCGCCATTGCTCGATCTGACGCTCGAATACGGGAGTACGCACCGTGAAATACTGTGCGCCGCAATCGAACTGACAGTCGTCATGCTGGCGGCTCTTCATACGTCCGCCGGCGGCACGCGATTTCTCGAACACGGTAATGCTGGGAATTTCCCGCCCAAGCGCAATTGCGCAACTCATCCCGGCCATGCCCGCGCCGACAATCGCAACCGAGGATATTTTTTTCGACCCGAAAATCATCGGGCCATCATAGTACGAGTCGGGCGTCCGTGGCAAAAAGGAATATCCGAAGCCATTCCTGAAATCAGTCGGCGACGGTCGTTTTCAAACGCTTGAGCCCGTCGGTGAAACAGGCCGGATTGTACTTTTCATCATCGTCCACGCAGGCGTACAACTCATCCAACCGCTTACCGACGGCCTGTTGAATTTTCGGAGCAAACGTCGAACGGGTATCCAACGTGCTCAACAGGCTGGCAATCGCCATTACCGCCTGTTCGGCCGCCGCGTAGTCACGGAACTCGCCGTCCACACCGGCCTGAATCAGGTTCGCCAATATGGTCTTAAGCTGAGCGTCGCTGAATGTCTTATTGCTCAGCGATTGCTTAAGCGCGGGCAACGCTTGCTGATAAGCATCTATGGCTTGCCGGAATGCGGCCAAGCCTTGTGTGGTTGACTGATGCAGATTGCGCGTCATCTCCCGAACCGTCTGCCGTTCCTGATCGGAAAACGGCAAGGCCTGCAACATGATGAAATTCGCGTCGTACAGCCGAATAACACCGGGGCCGAGACCGGTGCTGTCGCGCGCGCTCCAGCGGATTTTCGACATCGGATGATGACAGCTGTGGCAGTCGAACAGGCTCAACTCGGGGAACAGCCCCTCCTTTTCCAGTCCGCGATGTTCGAGTTGCTGCAATATGCGTTCGACAAACGCCAACTGACCCGCAACCCAGACCTGTGCGGAATCGACATGCGTTTTGCGCTTCTTATAATCCGCGTCCACCTGGTGATGTGGCGGCATCAACTCAGTGAAATTGTCCAGTTCAAAACTCAGGCGCGGATGACCGGCGCCCATGATGCGGTGGGTGACAAATTTATTGTTGTTTCCATAGTGACAGGATAAACACAAATCCGAACGCGCATGCGGCTCTTCCGTCGGATAAAGACCATTTTTGATATTTTGCCGGTGGTCGGTCTGCTTGACGTGGCTGTTCAACCATTTCTCCGAACCGCCGTGACAGCTTTCGCAGCCGACTCCGTCGCTGATCTGAAATTTCTGACCGCGCAGCTTTGCGGGCACGTTGTCCGCGTGGCAATCCAGGCACAACGCCTCAGTGTGCGGCGCGCCGATTCCCAGCTTCTGCGCAATCCGCTTCGACTCCTTGCTCAGCAACGTTTGATAAGCCTTGGCGTGACGGTCCTCCCGTGTCCAGGTGATGAATTCGTTGTGCAGTATATTCGAGCCTTCGAATTGCCTGACGGAACCGTGGCATGTGCTGCCCGCGCAGGAGGCGACGCCGTTGTGGATGCGGTTGTCTTCGGCGGGTAATGTTGCCGCGCTTGCAATCGAGGCGAGCAACAGACTCATGAAAACAGTCGCATTTTTTTGAGATGGTTTCATATTACTCCCCCTATCGCTTGCGCAGCCTGCGGTTGTCCGGTTTATCCGCCACATACCAGGGCTGGCCGCGTTCGTTCAAATACAGTTTCCGCATCTCTTCCAGCGTAAACGGCCGCGATCCGATCCGGCCGAATACGGCGATCTGGTTGCCGGTTTCATCGACGGCACGATCGCGTTCCAGCCCTCTGGACAAAGCCAGCGCCGGATGATCGGTGGCGTAACGGGCGATCAGTTCCGGCTTCGGTGCCGGGCTGAAACCGTAAAATTTCGGTTGCGAGGCGGGCGAGAACAGCTGCACCACCTGCAGGCCGTTCCGGCCGTCGGCGAGATATGCGAACAACGACGCGTTGGTGGCGGCGACCACGACATCGCGGACATCGTTGATTTGTCCGCCGGCGGTGTACAGCATGTACAACTCGGGCTTTTCCGGCTTTTCGATATCGACGATCGCCAGTCCCTGTTTGCCGGCGGCGATATAGGCATAGGTTCGCGCCAGGTACACGCGTCTTGCATCGTCCAAGGCGATATGCGCCTTGTTCACGAGTTCCGGCTTGTCCGGATGCGTCACATCGATAACCCGCAAGCCCTGCCTGTCCGTGACGAACAAATAGCGAAACTGCAAGGCGGAGGCGCGGGCATCGTCCAGTTCGATAACGGCCGCCACTTGCGGTTGCAACGGCTCGTTTATGTTCACCACCACTATGCCCTTGTCGGCGGCGATGTAGGCGTAATAACCGCCCAGTGTCAGATGCCGCGCGCCGTCGAGCACGCCTTCCGGATTCCAGGTCAGCGCGCGCTCCAGGAAGTTGTTGCGCGGCTCGCCGTCGGCCAGCGTGTTCACATCGGTCAGAATCAACCCTTCGCGGCTGTCGGTGATCAGCGCGTAGTTGTAAATGGAATGAAACGGCTGTTCCAGATTGACCTCGCGCATCAACTGCCCTTCGTTGCGGGGCGGATGAATCGGCTGGTTGGTCGGCAACACCACGCAGGTCGCGTCCTTCGATTTAATCCGTGTGTTGTGACCGAACGGACCGAACGGTGCGCTGATGATGCGTTGCGAGAGGCCCTTGTTGGCGATGCCGGCGACATCATAGGCGCGTGTGCCTTTTTTGCCTTCGGCGACAAACAGGTATTCACCGCGCAGTTGCAGGCAGTTGACCGGGCCGGAACGGTGGCTGTAAGCCTCGGTGAGTTTCTGTTCGCGCTGTTGATGTTCGCGGTACCAGTCGGGATAGGCGTACTTGTGCAGGTAACTGCCGATCACCGCCTGCGGTTCGTCCCATTCGGTAACGCGCACCGCTTCCACGGCTTTTTCGGTGCCCACCCAGGCATTCAAGCCGAGAAAATTGACGAAACCGGTGCCCTGCAACAACAGTTGCGCCATGATGGCGTTGTTGTCGTTGGCCTGCGAAAGATGGCAGTCGGTGCAGGTTTTGGTTTCTTCCTTGCGGGTGGTGTGCGGGAAGTGCGGCGCGAATGCCTGCGAACTGTAGCCGCTGGCGGCGATCGGCGGCTGCTGGATATAAATGCGTTCGCGGTTGGCGTTGGTCGACGACAGCACCAGCGCCGACGAAGAGCGCACCGGCGCGATCTTGAATTTTTTCGCCTCGCCGTGCCGGCCGAGCTGGAACATGTCTGTGCGCGCGACCTGCGGATTATAGGTGGCGAAGTTGCGCGTTTCGCCCCCTTCGTAATGATGCCGTTCGCTTTTCCAATTGGCTTCGATCGGCAGATGGCAGCCGCCGCAACCGGTGGTCCATGAGGTATGGCAGGTGTAACACTCCATTTCCTCGTCGGCATGCGCGCGATCCGAGGCTTTCACACCCGGCCCCCATTCGAGCCTGGCGGTGTTCTTGCCGACGGTTTTGGCATACGCTGCCTGCGGATTAAACTGTTTGCTGTTCGGATTGACGCTGTCCTTGACCAGACTCACGTTCCATTCCAGACCGGGCGTCACCACCGAGCGCTGAATCAGCCGGCCGTTGCGCCACTCGAAACGTTTCTTGCCGTCGGGGTTGCGCAGGGCCCCCAGATCGTTGCCGCCCTCGGGGGAAGCGGGGCCGCTGGTGACCAGCGCCGGGTACTGATCGGCGGTGCCGTGACAGTCGATGCAACCGATTTCCACCGCCGCGGCCACCTCACCGTAAATATGACCGTTGCCGTGCGCGTCCATCGAGTAATGACAATCGACGCAGTGCATGCCTTTGTCCAGGTGCACCGAAGACATATGCACGGCCTTGTCGAATTTTTTCGGATCGTTGTCGTTGATCACGTTGCCTTTGGCGTCGAGCAGGTTACCCCGCCGGTCGCGCTTTAAAACCGCGCGAAAGTTCCAACCGTGGCCGTGATAATCGGCGAACTGCGTGTCCTTGAGCGTCGGATTCAGTTCGCTGACTTTTTTCAGAAACCCGACGTCGGCCCACTTGCCGCGCGGCGCCGCGCCTTCCGGATTGCGATCGTTGACCTCGCGTATCGTCTCCGCGTCGGGATACTGTTGTTTTTCGGGCCACATCGACGGCGCATCGGCCTCGTAATCCCACATGGTGTAACCGAGATAAGTGTTCATAAACATGTTCGGTTGATGCATGTGGCAGATCATGCACTGGCTGGTCGGAATCGAGCGGGTGAAACGATGCGCTATCGGATGCCCGGAATCGGCCTTGCTGATGGTCGGGTCGACGCTGGCGGATTTGCCTTCATGGCCGTGGCGCGCGTACGGCCCGGAGTGACGCGGGTCGCGGTCATTGGCGTACACAACGTGACAGGAAGCGCAACCGGAGTGACGGTAATCGCCGGGTTGATCGTTGGTGCCCATAAACCAGGTATGCGGATCGTTCAAGCGGGTTTTGTGCACGTTGAGCAGCGGCACGGCGATACGCTGCCCGGTGCCGGAACCGCGGTTCGACTGGCGAACATCCGGCCGACCCGGCTCCTCCAGCCGCTGAATCTGCCCGGCGACGTTGGGCAAGCCGGTATCGGGAAACAGGTTCGAGATATTGCGACCGCCGCGTTCGAACACCCGGAAGATATCGGCCGGCGGCATGGTTTCCCAGGAGGGCAGCGGATACAGTTCAGACAACACGCCGGCCGCGATCATGTTCGCGTCGGGCAATTCCGGCCCCTTGATCATCGCCGGCTCGCCTTCACGGGTGTAAGACTCACCGAGCATCGAACGCTTATAGGGCAACAGTCCGTTGTTGTAGCTGGCGGCCGCCCAGAACATCGCGCTGGTCGACATCAGGCTGCGTTCCGCCGCCTCGATGATCGGCAGGTGACAGGCGCCGCAGGCTTCGCGCACGACCCGATAGTCGCTGGGATTGATGAAGCGGATGAATTCCGGGCTTTCTTTATTCAACAGGGTGTAGCTGCGTTCGGGATTGGCGCTGTCCGGGTAATGCCAGCTGTGCGGATAACGCGGCGGCACATGTGCCTTATCCTGCGCGGCGCGATACGCTGCATCATCCTTTTCGAGCCCGGCGGGTTTGACAACAGTGTGATCGCCGCCGTGGCAATCCACGCAACCCAGCCGCACAGCATTGCTGACATGCATGCTGCCGCTGTCGGTCTTCGTATGGCAACTCTGACAACCCGTGTTTTTCTGTTCTACGTCTTCGGCACTTTGATGAAAAGGCGCGGGCGGCGCGGTTTGGTATTCGATGTCGCGCGGACGTTCACCCGAAGCAGCAAAGACGGGGGTCAGAAGACAGAAGACAGAGGTCAGAATCAAAAAGCCGGAAGCCCGAAAACTGAAACCGGGAGACTGATTAAGCAACTGCCTTGAACGGGACATTGGGCTTCCCATATTCTGACTCCTGAATTCCGGCTTCTGTATTCCGATGTTCATAATCAATATGCCAACACAAGATTAGCCAGCATGGAGTATGGCTTTTCATCGCCAAACATTTGTTTATACCCCTTCCCCGGAATCAGGGTCGCGGCGGACAGGCGCAAAATCACGTTCTGCGACATCATCGGCCGCCACACGTAAGCCACCGAAGCATCGAACCCGATCGCTTCGTCGATCGGCGCCTGGTTGCGCGCGACTTCCAACACCGCGGTTTCCGCGAACCGTAGTTGATTCAGATTAAACGACAACCGCGATTCGGGCGTCAGGTCGAAGTCGCCGCCGAAACCCAACAGCAATAAACCGGGATTGGTGAAGTTCGATTGGCCGTGTTCCTTCGAGGAACGCAAACCGGTCAGAATACCGTTACGGGCGGACAACGCCACCCCGCCCCCGCCGATATTCGGCACGCCCTGGCGAATCCAGAAACTGGTGTCCGCGCCGGCAAACAGCGGATTTTCGGCCACCGCGTCGAAACCGGTGGACTTGTCATCGAACGGGTCCTCGTCGCCGGAGGCGTACATGAACGACCAGCGCCAGCGCTTCCAGTCGGCATCGACGGAAAACTCGGCGGCCAGCATGCCGGCGCCGATATCGCTTTTGCGGTCGCTGAACACCGCCCGGTTTTCCTCGCCGAACGCATAATAGGCCTGCAGCGAAACGTTCAAGCGTCCCCAGTGGCCGTCGCCGGCGTAACCCAGATAGCTGACATCGTATTCGCGCAAACGCTCGACTCCCAGCGAGGCCGGGCGCGCAATAAAACCGTTGTTGTCGTAAAAAATCTCCGCGCTCTCGCGGTTTCGATTGTGCAGCAGGCTGAACTGCGAGGTATAACCCAGCGCGGGCATGTCCTGCCAGTACAGGTTGAAAACGAAAATATCATCCTCGCGCAAATCCGCATCTATATCATTCAAGCCGCTGTTGCTGTCTTTTTCCAGCCGCCTGAACAGTCCCAGATTGTATTGAAAGATATTGTTGTCGCGGGTGCCGAACAGCCGTATTCCCGCCGGCAGATCGTTAAACAGAAAGCCGCGGAAATCGCTGGTGAACGGCTGAATGCCGATGCGCAGGCTGTCGAAATCGTAGCGCGCCGACACGTTGCGCAGGTGAAAGTCGGCGAACAACTCCTGCACGCCGACATGACTGTCGGTCCTCACGTCGGACTCTTCTCTCGGGTCAATATTCAACAACCGCGTTTCCTCTACCTCGGTGCGGTTGTAGTTGAACACCGGCGTAAAGCGAAACTCGATATCGGGCGGTTTGAAGGTGGTATTGCCCTTGTAATAAACCAACCCGAGAATCAGGTTTTCGTTCAACAAGGTCTGTTCGCCTTCGCCGAAGACATCGATCGAACCGGGCCGCCTCGACGTTTGCGCGCCGACCGGTGTCGGCAACCGTCGCGGCTCGAATACGGTATCGGAAATCAGCGATAGGTTAAGAAACCAGTCGCCGTGCAGCGGTTTATCGGCTTTCAAGGTGTTCTGGTTATAAGGGTCATACCAGCGCTGCTGTACCAGACCCAGATCGTTCACCAACCGCCAGCGATCGGGAATGGGCACGGTAATGCGCGGCAGTTCCGCCGCCGGCGGATTGATCCCGTGCGACTCGGCGGCACGCGGCTGGCGTGATTGAATCCGTTTTTCCTCTTCGCGCCTGACGCCCGGCCGGCGGCGTTCCAGCGCAGCCAGCATCATGCCATCCTGCGATTCGACAGACGAGATGGATTCGACGATTCCCGGTTCAGCCGTTGCAATAATCGGCGTATACGATATCAATACGGCGATGATAAACAATACGCTGATCTTTAGCGTCTTTACTTCGAGCGTCCGCGCCAACATGCAGGGACGTACTAATGCCACGTCGGCAGGATAGCCAAGAGCGGTATTCGCGTGAAAAATTTTATTTCCCATCGCAAACATTCTGTTCATCGCTGCCTATAAACGGCGCCTGCGGGCATTGCACGTAACGCAACCGCATGCCGTGCGGTGTCAAATTGTCGGCGCGTATGCCCGCCGGCGCGTTATTGATCGTGCCGAGTGTCTGCGCGGCCCGGTGCATACCGAGAAAAGCGATCATATCGTCCTGGTCCACGCCATCGCCCGAAACACCGATGCCGCCGATCAGGACGTCGCCCCGGTAAACCGGCACACTGCCCGGGAAGATCTGCATGCCGTTCTGCAAGCGACTGGCGCCAAGGTTGGTGCAGTCCATCGGGTCCACGACCGGGACACCCAGGGTAAACAACACATGGTTGACAACTTCGTTGATCACCAAGTCGGCTTGCAATCCGGTGCTGAACGGACTCCATTGCGTAAACGGTTTGCTGAACGGACCGTTGATCGAACCGATCAGGCCGTCCGGAAAATAGGGCCGCGACAGGTTGCCGCCGGCGCGATCGCTGAATGCATAAGCGCCGTCGGACAGCGCGGCGGGCAAGCCCAGGAAGTCCCGCGCGGCGGTGACATAGTCGCCCAAGGCCACGGTGGCCAGCGGCGGATCGAACGGATCGTCGCGATCGGGATAAACGGCATCGGTTGCCGCGGTCAATTCGGCCGCCGCGTCAGCACTTGAGAAAAATGTCGCGGTGCGCGCTTTCTGCAGTGACACATCGATACCGAACACCGGCGCATCGCGAGTGCGGGCGATACCAAGAATATCGCCGTTGACGTCGACCACGGAAACAGTCACCTGCGCCGGCGACCCCAGGGGACGACGGATCTGCGCTCGGGCGCGACTGGCGACTTCCAACGCGCTGCTTAACAGCTGCCGTACTTCGTCTTCAGTCAGCGACTCGGCGATGGCCGCACCGTCGCGCGGCCGGAAACGTTCGTTGTCGGCGGCATCCACCAGCACAAACGCGCCGAGCCCTGGGTAATCCAGCCTGTCGGGGCGAATGCCGGAATCCGGTTGACCGAAAGCCGCGCCGGCAACAATTGCGCCCGCGGTGTAACCGGTCACCGCAACCGTCCCGCCGGCAACACCATCCAGCGTGGTAAACGCCGGCGCCTCTCCGGGCGCGGTTGCCAACTGCGGGAAATCGACATCGACAAAACGTAAGGTCTTGCCGTCAACGGTGATACGGTCGCCGCGGCGATCGGGCGGTGCGGCGTAACCGAAACTGCCGGCCAGCGCGATCAATTCATCCAGGTCGAGATCCCTGTCCATCGCATTGGCGTCGATTCCATACAGACCGTCGGCAATCACGCCGATACCCCCGACCGGCGTGCCGTCCTTATATAAAGGCAAACCGCCGGGATCGGCCGCCAGACCCAGCGGGGAACGTTTCGGTCCGACGCCGGAATCGGCGGGGAAACGGGTATTCAGATCGGAGCACGGCAGATTGCTGAACTGCACGCCGAACAACGGTCCGCCCGCCTGATTGGCTTCCCCGGGGTTGAAACTCTGCTGCACGATCTGACCGGCCGTGCGGGTGCTGAAGGCGTTGCCTTCCGAAGACAGGTAGGCACCGGTGACAGCCTTGGCGATTGCCGCCAGCGTATCGGGTATATAAGTAACGCCGTCGAAACCCGTGTTGATGTCGCGGCCCGAACTGACGGTGACCTCGGTATCGGCGCCGTTCATGCGAAACACGCCGAGCACATTGCCGACGCGGTCCACCACGGCTACGGTTGCATTCGCACCTTGGGCCTGTGCTTCGGTGACCGCCTGGGCGATCACCGTTTCAATGTCGCTGATCGTCAGAAACGTCTGAGCATTTGCGCAGCCGCCGTCGCAAACCGCATCGCTTGCGCCGCTTACATCGGGCGAAGACGATCGGCCGCCCGCGTCGCAACCGGCCAGGCTCATCATTGAAACCGCGCCGAACAGCGCCATGGGCAATACTTTTACGCAACGTTTATTCATGGGCCGGCTCGTTTGAATTCGCAGGCGTTTGCCGCCCATACGCCGGCTTGTCTTCCAAATGAAACTGGTGGCAGACAATGCAGGTGGACGCGTATTTATCCTCGGCGCGGGCGCCGCCGTGGCATTCGCGGCAGTTTTCAATACCGGGCATCAACACATCGTTGCTGTTTTCAGAAGCGCCGGCATCATGACAGTCGATACAGGCGCGGTTATCGTGGCTGGCGTGATTGAACCGGCCCAGCGGGAGCCAATGCCGCGGTTGATGTACCGGGTTGATGTGCCAGCCGACCTTGTCGTCGCTGACCGGCGTGACCGTATGGCAGGTGGCGCAGATCCGGGTTTCAACCACTTCGCTCGTTATCTTCAGCGCCTTGCTTTGCGCCCATTGCAACGCATCCTGCTGTTCGCGCCCGCTGACCCGTTCGTCCGGCCGGCGCCGGCGCTTGATAGAGCTGGGCGCGTCCTCGCTGACATAGCCGCCCTGCAAGGCCTGCAAGGCGTAAAACTCGTTGAGGAACAGCAGCAACTCGGGCAGATCGCCGTGCGGCAACGTGCGTTCCGGCACCGCCGGATCGAAATTCAACTGGTGGCATTCCTGGCAATCCCGCTCCATATTGACCGGCAGCATATAAGCGCCGCCGGGTTCGGGACGATGGCAGTTCGCGCACTCGAGCACCCGTTTGCCCTGAGGACTGTCGACGCCTTCGCCTGTTAAATGCGCGGCGTGAGAAAATTTCAACCCGGTCTCATGCCGCAGTTGCGGATGATCGAGCGAAACGCGCAGCCATTCATCTTCGGTAAAAACCGTCGGCTGGAACTGGGGATGATCAACGCCGAAATCGGCGACATTCATCAATAGCGTCTGCACGCCGGGCTGCTGATCCAGCATGCCGTGACAACCCGCGCACAGGTTCTGATGTTCGGGCTTCAACGACAAAGTGCCGTTATGTTCTTTATGGCAATGACCGCAACGGCCGTTTTCCGCCAGGATCATGTTCGCGGGCATCCGGTCCATGTGCGTATGGGCGGTGGTATCGCGATGGCAGTCGATACAGACTTCGTTCTCCACCTTCACAAACGGTTTGCGATGACAGGTGGCGCAGTCGTTGCCGAAATGC
>DASVCP010000468.1:0-3103 GCA_036381555.1 Gammaproteobacteria bacterium | reverse complement strand
GGTTCGGCGGCGGTTATGACCTGACGCCTTATTACGGTTTTGATGAAGACTGCGTGCACTGGCACCGTACTGCTCAACAAGCCTGCACACCTTTCGGCGCGGATGTTTATACACAATACAAAAAGTGGTGCGACGATTATTTTTTCCTGAAACACCGCAACGAACCGCGAGGCATAGGCGGGCTTTTTTTTGACGATCTTAACGAAGGCGGTTTCGAACAAAGCTTTGCGTTCCTGCGCAGTGTCGGTGACAGCTACACAGCAGCCTACCTGCCCATCGTCGAGCGGCGTAAAGACACGCCTCACGGCGAACGCGAGCGTGATTTCCAGCTTTATCGCCGCGGCCGCTACGTCGAATTCAACCTAGTTTACGATCGGGGCACACTGTTCGGCCTGCAAACCGGCGGACGCACGGAATCGATTTTGATGTCATTGCCGCCGCTGGTGCAATGGCGCTACAACTGGCAGCCCGAACCGGGCAGTCTTGAAGAAAAACTCTATACCCACTACCTGAAACCCAAGGACTGGCTTGGTTTTAAAAAAGATATCTAACCACTGAGCACATAGAGCACACAGAGTTGAAAGATTTTTATGTTAATACATACTATGAATGGAATTTTTTTGTAAAAATAAAATTTGAATTTTGTTTTCTATTCTCCGTGTGCTCTGTGCGCTCAGTGGTTAATTGGTTTTGATCTTTTAATGAAGATAGCGGCTGGGACCTCGGCGACGTTCTTCCTCGTAGTCTTCCACATCGTTTTCCTCGTCGCCCAGAAATTCGTCCCAGTCGATCCCATCGTCTTCATCGCCTTCAAGTTCCCAACTATAAATTTTTCGTGGCGGCGGGGGATCGTAATTTTTCAACACAAAGGCAAGTACCACGCCCAGACCGGCCGCGGCGATGTGAGTTTCATATGAGATGCCTTCACTTTCCGGAAACAATCCGCCCATCATTCCGCCGTACAAAAAAAACGAGGCCAACGCCAGGGCGATCGCCGGCTTGTCCCATCGCAGCAAACCGATCACCGTAATAAAAAACAACATGCCGAATGTCAGGCCACTGGCGCCGACATGGTAATGCGGACGGGCGAACAGCCATACGATCGCTCCGGTCAACAGATAGATCACTGGCAATACGATTCTGGCCGATCGCGGGTATCCGTAGTACAGCACGGCACCCAGGATCAGCATCGGGCCGCTATTCGCCGCCAGATGCGCCCAGGAGGAATGGATTAGCGGTGCAAACAGGATACCCCATAACCCCTTGATATGGCCGGGCAAGATTCCCAGGCCGATAAAATTCGTTCCGGCGATATATTCGAACAACTTGATCGACCAAAGCACCGCCACAAATCCGGCCGCCCAAAAAATAGCTTCCCGGAGTTGGCGCGCCTGCTTTGCAGCTTCCTGGTTGGCTTGGTGCATGAATCGATTATGCCTTAATTTATTCCGACTGCGACGCGATTTATTCAGTGGGGATTTCGTGGCCGCGGCTTGCCTTTTTCAATAATGAGGGTAGATTGCCTATAATCAATGCACTTAATCAGTTCATTTTCTCCATGCCCGCATTTTCCGAAGCCTGTGAACGCAACAAGGGACCGATACTGGAAATTCTGCGGCGTACCCTGGTCGAAACTCGCCTGGTGTTGGAAATCGGCAGTGGTACGGGCCAACACGCAGCGTATTTCGCCTTGCATTTGCCTCATATTGTCTGGCAGCCCAGCGACCGCGCAGATTATCTTTCCGACCTGAACGCGCGGCTGACGCTGGAAGGCTCGCTGAATATCAATCCTCCGCTGTTACTGGATGTCGGCGCCAACCCCTGGCCTGTCGAGCGGGCCGATGCGATCTTCAGCGCCAACACGCTGCACAT
Organism: Gammaproteobacteria bacterium; assembly: GCA_036381555.1. Classification (GTDB taxonomy): domain Bacteria; phylum Pseudomonadota; class Gammaproteobacteria; order HTCC5015; family HTCC5015; genus DASVCP01. The sequence goes on along the minus strand of DASVCP010000468.1, from coordinate 1,231 downwards.
CATGTCGTGGCGGGAAGTGGAGGACTTTTTTCACGGCGCAGGCATTACGGTAACCGGCGGCGGTAAACTTTGCATTTACGGCCCCTTTCGCTATAACGGCGGCTACACCAGTGAAAGCAATGCCCGTTTCGACCAGTACCTGAAACAACACAATTCTCTCGGCGGTATCCGCGACTTCGAAGCCGTTAACGCACTCGCCGAAGCACAAGGGTTTCGATTGTTGCAGGACCATCCGATGCCCGCCAACAATCAGTTGCTGGTGTGGGAAAAACAAAACTTCTAACCACGGAGGGCACGGAGGACACAGAGAAAAGAAATTTATAATTCTATTTCTCTACCGTAAGAATGAATAAAACTTCAAACTGGCGCTAATTTTGTATCTAAAATACATAAGTCCTCTGTGAACTATGTGTTCTCTGTGATTAAACGGATACAAAAAGAGGGCTTCCATTGGGAAGCCCTCTTTAGACATCCTGATCAATTCAATGTTATTCGGCGCGGACAGCGTCCATGTTGTATGTGCCGTTGGCGCTGAACCACAGGTACAGGGCGCGCACATCGCTCAGATCGGGGCCCGTGCACGCCAGAGTCAGCAAGTCGAATTCAACCGTGAGCGTCTGACCGGGATCAATCCAGCCGAACGGACTCTGGCACCAGGTGAAAGAGTCTCCGACCTGGATCGCAAGCGCGCTTGAAGTGCCGGCGGCCAGTGTCTGGAAATCCAGCAGCAGCTTGGTTGTGGTGCTCAAATCCACGGGAGACGCGAAGTTCAAGCCGAACCATCCTCCGCCGGTGGTCAACGCCTGCAATCCGGCGCTGCCATCGGTGGCAAAATCGCCGGTCTGCGACACGGTGCCCGCACCGGTCTGCCAGTTTGCCGAGGCCCAGCCTTCCGTGCCGCTTTCAAAGGAAAACAGCATGAGTCCGGTAGTTGGGTTCGGTTTCACGACAACAACAAGATCAGCCGCATTCGAGCGACGGTAAAAATCGTCTCTGATGGTGTAAGTTGCCGCGGCCTCGCCTGAAAAACCTGCCGCCGGCATAAACAACACCGTGTTATCCACCTGAAGCTCGAATGTACCGCCGGCGACTGTCACGCTGGTCTGCTGGCCGTCGGTTGCCGGATCCAGGTCTATGGATTCGGGTACGACATCGCCCCATAGATAGGCGATATCGTTGGCGGAAGGGTTCAGACTGACCGGCGTTTCAAACTCGGTCTCCACACGGTCGC
>DASVCP010000467.1:0-5946 GCA_036381555.1 Gammaproteobacteria bacterium | reverse complement strand
ATTTGATATGGCGCGAATGGGCGTGACTATGGATTGAAAAATCAGTATCCCCAGCACGCTGGATACAAAAATGCCGACGACAAATGCCGCGGCGGTAATGACAAGGATTGATTTTTCACGCTGCCTGGATTCATACAGGATGTTGTTTGATACCAGGTTTTGTTCCGCCATCGAGGCCTGGGCGCTGCTGATGAAAGGCGCGATCGCGGCCCTCACTCCGCCAAGCGCAAAAGCTTCAAGCCGGGCGGTATCCTCAGTATCAATGATCGATTGCAGGGTGTTCATTGCATCTTTCACATCGCCCAGGTATGGCTTCAATATGCTGTTGACGAACTCAAGTTCGTCTGCGGAAAGAGAATCGATAAAGGCGGTCCAGCCAAGTTCGAAATCCTGCCTGGCAAAATCCAGTCTTGTCTCCGCTTCCGACCAGGTTAATGCTCCGTTGTAAAGATTGTTGACGGTATCGACAAAATCCGTACGCACCGGCTCGATGATATACCCCAACCGGGTACTGGTGGCCACCGCCTTATCAAGTTCCCTGGTCGATTCCGTTCCGGTTCGCAGCCCGTAAATCGAAATAATTCCCACGAACAGCAGAATGATCGCCTGTACGGCGATCAGAATAATCAGTCGTTGTCCAATTTTCAGTCTACTAAACATGTCTGTTCCCCACCTTGAATTATTCGATTCCACCCAGTCGCACCGCCACCACTAAAACACCGATGGTCTTGTTGCGGTCGAAAACGGGCGCCGAAACATGCGTAAACATGGAATTTGTCTTTTCGTCCCGCTCAAGCGAACCTATGAACACCTGACCCTTGCCGTCGTTAAACGCCTTTATCCACTCTTCTTCATCGCCCTGCCAGTAATCATCGGTTAACGGGTACGCCGCCACGTTGGCCCCCAGGCTGTCTGTCAGGCAGATTTCCAGCAGACCCCGGTTCTCATCCATAAAACGCTGCATTAGGGCTGCGTGCTCACCCTCCAGCATGGACTTCTTCAAATCCTCGGATTCGCCGGCCGTTTTCCATTCCTGTTCACGTGCATGAACGATTTCCATGTCCAGTGCTTCAAAATTTTGCTGCCGTACGGCTTTTATCAGTAACGGATTCAAGGCCATATGCTGAACCATCCGTATTTTGTTTTTTAGCGACTGGGAGATGTTATTGTCGGCGAATGTGGCGGTAGGCATGGCGGTTGAAAATAACGCTGCCGCCAATACGGGAACGATCTTCCATGACATGTTTATACCCTCTGTTAAGAAATCATTTGGATTATGCCGCCCTGAGACATAGGGTGTTGAGCTCGGTAAAAAATGAATCCCGGTTCAGATCCAGCCACAGTGTACTGCCGCTCCAGTAGCCGCCCGATGAATGCCGGTGAAATATTTCCGGTACGTCGGTTATTTCACTTGACTGCACCGGATCATCGATGGTTATCTGGACGGGCAGGTCGTAGAGCAGCACACCTACGGCGCTTTCCCGGGAATCGAGAATCAACAGTCTTTTCCGTTCCCAGACCTTTGGCTTTGTATCGGCCAACTCGGTTATGTCGTATACCGGGACCACGTTGCTTCGATGATTGACCAGCCCCTTGCATAAGGACGTCACGCCGGGAATGGGACTTATCCTCGCGGATTCCACGATTTCGTAAAGTGCGGCCGGCTCCAGTACGAATCCGAAAGTTCCAAGTCGGACACCGCGATATTTTGCCTGCGCCAGTCTCGCGTACCTGTTTTCCCGCGGTAACTTTTCGACGGCTTTCGCCGGCTCATCCGCCGTCACCGTCGCCGGAATAAGGAGCGACTCCAAAACGTTCGGTGTGTATGCATCGTTGTTCATTCCCTGCTCCCGGGCAATCTCACGCGACCGATTCGAGCTGTTTCTGTATTTCTTCCGGTGCGTAGGGTTTAATCACATAACCCGACCCTCCCTGTTCGTTCGCCCACATGATATTGGCCTGGTTCTTCTTGCTCGAAACAAAGATCACCGGAATGTTTTTGGTTTTTTCATCTTCCTGCAGGGTTCTGCAGACGGCGTATCCGTCCATGTCAGGCATGATAATATCCAGAAAGATAATGTCCGGTTGCTCACTCGCCGCCACTTTCAGCGCGTCCTGGCCCGAGGATGCGGTGAGTACCGTGACATTCTGCCGTTCGAGTACATCCTGCAGATGTGCTCTGTCGGTGGCCGAGTCGTCTACTACAAGCACTTTTTTTACTGGCATTGCTTTTCCTCCTGGAAATTTTCCTGATTTTAAATTCCTGTAGCCGGAACGGTTGTTAATGATGGGAAATATGAACGCAAAAGACTGTCGAGCTCCGAAGAGCGAACAGGTTTCGTCAGATATTTGTCGCAACCGGACATGATGCCGTGGATCTTGTCTATCGGCGAATTCTTGCTCGTCAGCAAAATTACCGGTATCTGTTTGGCTGATTCAAACGACTTGATTGCCTTGCACGCCTGGTAACCGTCCACCCCCGGCATCATAACGTCCAGGAATATTATGTCGAAGCGGGTCTGCTTGATTGCGCGTATGGCCTGTTCGGAATTTTCCGCCATGTGGCATTCAAACATGCGTTTACCAAGGTATAGATTCATCTGCGTGCGTACCGACGGACTGTCATCGACAATCAACACCCGCCCGATATGTTTTTTGGTATTCCGGTTGTTATTGGCGAAATCGATGCTGTGAGTGGTCTTCTCGGGATGGCCGTCCGCTTTCAGGTAGTCGGCCAGTTCGTCGCGGCTTATCTGGTCGAGGATATCGACCAGGTTGCGGGTCAGATCCTTCTGCCGGAGCTGATACTTGTATTCGTTCCGTTGAATGGTTCCCGAATCGGGAACAATAAACACCGCCGACTTATTCCCGTAAATACGCCTGAGCAGTTGCCGGGTACGGTTAATATCCGGTGTATATAAGTTGACAACCAGAATCTGCGCATCCTTGGCCGACTGCCTGCTTAACAGAGTGTAGCCGCTTGAACCTTCAACCGTGGCATTGGAACTTAAAGCGTCTTTTATAAGGCCGACTTCGGCAGGCGCCAGATTGATTGGTGCGATACTGATGGTTCTTTCGGAGGTTTCAACGTTCATGACTCAGTGATGATGACTCGTTCAGGGTAGTTGCAAATCCATTAACTTTTTACTTAGCGTCCTTGTTTCCCTGCATTCAAACCCGGTCGAGCGGGAATGGAGCATGAATCGCTAGTGTTAAGTGTAACTTTTTTCGGCACTGACGAAGGAAACTTTAACGGTTCCTATAACGTACTTACACCTAGGAATATCCCGAATGTTTGTCCGCCTGAGGCCTATGTTGGCTTAGGATTTTTCCGATTGATTTGGTCGATCCGCACCGTTTTTGTGACCTTTGTCGCATTTATTCTCAGGCCGTGCTGCGGTAAGTGCCTAGCCTCGTTATCATCGCTGAGCGTTTAAATGGCCGCCCCGGTATCTTAAAAATTTATATCACGAGGGGGATATTCGGGGGCATAAAACTATATCCAACGATCGTCCCGGGAGGATCATATGAAAATACGCAGAATTCATTTTGCCCTCACGCTGTTGGCGCTCACTTTACATTGGAGCGTGTTTGCGGCTCAGGACCAGGAGCTGCGCGGTACCTTGTTCGCAGAAGCCGATTCGGCGCTGACGATCGCCAAGCGGGAGATGACTTTCCTGATTGCGCCCGAATCATTCCAAAAAGGCTACGAGCTTTATCGGAAAGCCGAAGAGAATTTCAACAGAGGGAAAAAGCTTAACAGCATTCAAAGGGATCTGAGCCAGGCCATCGGGTATTTTGAAAAGTCCCTGGAAGTCGCCAAACTTGGAGATGTGACCTTTGCCGGTGTGCTCAAAGCCAGAGAGGATGCCTACAAAGTCAACAGCATGAAGTACTCGGAAGAACTATGGAAAAAGGCGGAAAGGAAATTTGTCGACGCGGGCGCCCAGCTTGAAGACGGTGATATCAAGGACGCCCAGAAGTTAGGCGCACAGGCCGAGCAGTTGTACCGCAGCGCGGAACTCGATGCGATCAAAGGCAGCTACTTGAACGAGACCAGGGTCTTATTGGAAAAAGCCGACGATATGAATGTCCACAAGTATGCGCCCAAGACACTTCAGAAAGCCAAAACCTTGTTGGCTCAGGCTGAACGGGCATTGACGCAAAACCGCTACGATATCGACCAGCCCCGCGATCTCGCCCGCCAGGCAAAATACGAAGCAAAGCACGCTATCTATCTGGCCAGGCGCGTCAACGATGTGCGCGCCGACCGGCTTTCGCTGGAAGACCTTATCCTGGAGTACGAATCGCCCTTGGTGCAGATCGGCGGCGTTGCAAATCTCGTTACCGAGATGGACCAGGGCCATGAGGGACCCACCGGCGAGATCGTCGCTTATATTGAAAATCTGCAGGAAGATGCGCAGCAGTTGCGGCAGGATTTGAACGACATGGAAAGCAGGTTCGGCAGTGTCGCTTCGGAGCGCGAATCCTTGCGGCGCCTGGAGGCACAGCGCATGCAGGCCGACCGGATTGAAAACATGTTCACCCGGAATGAAGCCAATGTATTGCGCCGGGGCAACGAAATCATATTGCGCCTGATCGGTCTTAACTTCTCGGTCAACAAGGCCGAAATCGAATCCAGGAATTTTTCCTTGCTGACCAAGGTTCAAAACGCCGTTAAGGTTTTGCCCGGCAGTGAATTGGTTATCGAAGGGCATACGGATTCGTTCGGCACGGATGCCGCCAATCTCGCACTGTCCAAAAAGCGTGCGGAATCCGTCCGGCAGTACCTGATCGCCAATATGGGTCTGGACCCCAACAAGGTCAATGCGGTCGGTTATGGCGAAGCCCGGCCGGTGGCCAACAACGAGACCCCGGAAGGGCGCACCAGGAATCGTCGTATCGACATTCTCATTCGTCCGGCCGGCTGAATTACCACTGTAACCGCTCCGTTTGGGTGAAAACGGAGCGGTCTTTTTCACACCACGGTTTCCATTTAAATCTTTTTATTATTGCGTTACGCGGCCGCGGGCTTGAGCGGGCCGTCGAATGCGCATACACTTTTCCATTTGTTCCTTTTCTTCCTTAACCCATCGTATACCCGCAGCCACGTTAAGGGGTGACAATGTCTCGCACGGATAAAGATTCGATAACGGCTTTCAACTTGACGCCGGGTCGGATTATTGCCGGAAAGTATGAAGTGCTATCGATGATCGGAAGGGGGTGGGAAGGCGAGGTTTATAAAATCCGCGAGCTGCGAACGGGTATAGAAAGAGCCGCAAAACTGTTTTTCCCCCAGCGCAATCCCCAGCACAAAACCTCCAAGTACTATGCAAAGAAGCTGCACAAGTTGCGCAATTGCCCTATTTTGATTCAGTACTACACCGAAGAACAACTGGTCTTCCGCAAAATTCCCATCACCGCCCTGATTTCCGAGTACGTGGAAGGCAAACTGCTAAACCAGTTTGTGCGCCAGGCGCCTGGCGGCCGCTTGTCCCCCTACGTGGGCCTGCATCTCCTCCACGCGCTGGTCAAAGGTATAGAACAAATTCACCAGCAGAACGAATATCATGGGGATCTGCACACCCAGAACGTCATCGTGACCCGCTTCGGCTTGAATTTCCATCTAAAACTGGTGGATTTATACAATTGGTCGACCCACGTGCGTGAAAATCGCAAGGATGATATTTGCGATACAATCCGGATCTTTTACGATTGCCTGGGTGGCGCCCGGTATTATTCAAGCCACCCACAAACTGTAAAAAGCATCTGTCTCGGCTTGAAACGGACATTGATTCTGAAAAAGTTTCGCACCGCCTCCCAGCTAAGGGAATACCTGGAGACGCTGGAATGGTCCGATTGCTAAGCCGTCTGCCCGGCGGCAAAAAGCCCCCGCGCTTCACTTTTTCCGCATTTCGCCCAATGCATAGCGGTAATGATGCCCGC
>DASVCP010000466.1:0-4988 GCA_036381555.1 Gammaproteobacteria bacterium | reverse complement strand
TTTCCTCTGCGTTCTCCGCGTCTCTGCGAGATTGCTTTATTATTTTATCTTTCACCCCAACTCGGCCATGATTTCGTCGGCGATGTCGGCGTTGGAATACACTTCCTGCACGTCGTCCAGTTCTTCCAGCATGTCGGTCAGCTTCAGCAATTTTTCCGCCGTTTCCCTGTCCAGCGGTACTTCGGTGGCCGCGCGCATGGTGACTTCGGCCGCCTCGGTCTTTAAACCGGCCTCGAACAGCGCGGTTTTGACATCCATGAAATCATCCGGCGCGGTCAGCACGTCGAGGCTGCCGTCGTCATAGCTGAGAATATCCTCGGCGCCGGCCTCCAGCGCCACTTCCATGACTTTGTCTTCGTCAGTGCCGGGCGGATAACTGATCACGCCGGCCTGATTAAAAAGGTAGGCCACCGAACCGTCGGTGCCGAGATTGCCGCCGTATTTGTTGAACGCGTGCCGAACCTCGGCGACGGTACGGTTGCGGTTATCGGTCATGCAATCGACCATGATCGCCACACCGCCCGGCCCGTAACCCTCGTAACGCACCTCTTCGTAAACGACGTCTTCCAATTCGCCCGCGCCCCGCTTGATCGCGCGTTCGATGGTATCCTTGGTCATGTTGGCGCTCAACGCCTTGTCGACCACCAGACGTAAACGGGGATTGGTGCCGATATCCGAACCGCCCATGCGGGAGGCCACGGTGATTTCGCGGATCAGCCGTGTGAAAAGCTTGCCTCGCTTGGCATCCTGGGCATTTTTTCGGTGTTGAATATTCGCCCACTTACTATGGCCGGCCATGATTACCTCAACGCTGAATTCAGAAGGGCGCAGTTTAACACCGGCGCAATACGAGATTAAGAGCGTGCAATTGGAAAGTACGAAATACAGGAATCGCCGAACAATCGGCGATTCAGCGGTCAGACGGAATGATCTTATCGGAGCTTATTAAGCTTGAAACGCTTTAAACCGGCAAATCCAGCATCCGGTTAAGCGCCAGAACGGCAAACCGGGCTTCGGCTTCCGGCACCTTGACCTGGTTGACCACTTTGCCTTCAACCAGGCTTTCCAATACCCACGCCAGATGCTGCGGATCAGTGCGGAACATCGTGGAGCACATGCAGACGGTGGGCGACATGAAATGAACATGCTTGTCCGGAAACCGTTCGTTGAGCCGGTTAACCAGGTTCAGTTCGGTTCCGACCAGCCAGCGGGTGCCGGGCGCCGATTCCGAGATGGTCCTGACGATATATTCCGTGGAGCCGACATAATCGGACTTCTGGCAAACCTCGAAGCATGCCTCGGGGTGGGAAATCACCTTGGTGTCGGGGTATTTTTGCTTGAAGTTGTCGATGTGTTCCGGCCGAAACATCTGGTGGACCGAGCAATAGCCCTTCCACAGAATCATTTTTGCCCGCCGCAAGGTGTCGGCGGTCAACCCGCCCAGCGGCTTGTCGAAATCCCACACCACCATTTCATCCAGCGGAATGCCCATGCGGTAACCGGTGTTCCGGCCGAGGTGCTGGTCGGGGAAAAACAGGATTTTCTCGCGGCGCTCGAGCCCCCATTCGATCACATGCCGGGCATTGGTCGAGGTGCAGACGATGCCGCCGTGTCGGCCGCAGAAAGCCTTCAGGTCGGCGGAAGAGTTAATATACGTGACCGGCGTTATCTGCTCGTCGGGTTCGAGCACTTCCGCCATCTCACGCCAGGCGCGCTCGACATTGGCCAGGTTGGCCATATCGGCCATCGAACAGCCGGCAGCCATGTCGGGCAGAATACTGACCTGATCGGGGCGCGACAGAATGTCGGCCACTTCGGCCATAAAATGGACCCCGCAGAAAATAATGAATTCCGCCCGGGAATTGGCGGCGTGGCGGGACAGCTTGAGGGAATCGCCTGTGAAATCGGCATGCCGGTACACTTCGTCGCGCTGGTAGTGATGCCCGAGTATAACCACCCGCTCACCCAGCTTTTCCCTGGCGGCCACAATCCGCCGCTCGCACTCGGCATCGTCCAACAGGGCATAACGATTGATTTGTACGGCCGCTGCCGACATCTATGTTCCTCCGCCCAACTTTTACAATGGGCGGGAATTATACCTCAAACCCCGGAATCCGTAAAAAGCTGAGTAAATTACTCAGGAAAATTTGATGGTTTAATCAAACCCAAAATATAGCCACGGAACCCACGGAAGAACACGGAATTTTTATTGTTATACCTGGTTTGTGGGATAGCCTTGATCCTCGTTTCCGTGTTTTTCCGTGGGTTCCGTGGCCAATTGGTTTTGTTAAAATTGGGTTCTAAGCCAAAGTATCGCCTCGCGGTTGGTCCAGGAAGCGGTTTTTTCGGCCGCCTCGGCCACCGGCAGCCAGGCGAAAGCACTGTGCTCGGCGGCGTTCACCCGTACCGGTATCCGTTCTGGCAACGCCAGGGTAAAAACATGTTCGGTGTTATGGGTGGTGCCCTGCGCATATAAATGCAGGCTTTCCGGGACGATATCGAACCGGTTGACCACTCCGGTGGGTACGGGGTCGTCCTTCAAAAGAATGCCGGTTTCCTCGTAAACCTCGCGGCGGGCGGCCTGCAAAGGTTCCTCGTTCCATTCAAGGCTGCCGGTCACCGACTGCCACCACCCTACCGGCGGCACCACTCTTTGCAGCAACAATACCAGTTGCCGCGTATGCACGACGACCAGGACCGATTCGGGGCGTTTGAAAGGCATATGAAAACCAGAATACAGGAGCCAGTATTCAGAATACAGCGTAGGGTGGGCACCGCCACCGTATCGGAGTTTGGGAAAAAAGAAATGGTAGGCGGTGTCTCACCCTACGGCTCTTATTGTTTCGGCTTCTGTATTCTGAATTCCGAATTCTGTATTCTTGTTCTATATGTCCGCAAAACCCATTCGCATACTCACCTACAACATTCATAAAGGTTTCAGCGCCGGCAACAAGCGCTTCGTTCTCCACCAGATGCGCGAACAGATTCGGCGCGCCGATGTGGACGTGGTTTTTCTGCAGGAAATCCAGGGCGAACACATCATCCGCAGCGGCAAAGTCAGCGACTGGCCGACGGAATCGCAATTCGAATTTCTCGCCGACACCATCTGGCAACACTATGCCTACGGCAAAAACGCGATCTACAACGCCGGCCATCACGGCAACGCCATCCTGAGCAAATACCCGTTTATCCGCTGGGAAAACATCAACGTTTCCTCCATGCCCCGCGCCAGCCGCAGTTTTCTTCACGGCGTCATCCGCCTGGACCAAGCTTCAAGGGTTCTGCACGTGGTCTGTATACACCTGGACTTCGTGGCATTCGAGCGCCAACGGCAACTGGAACTGTTGAGCCGGCGCATTGCCGATTTTATTCCCCGCAACGAGCCCTTGATCATCGCCGGCGATTTCAACGACTGGCGTAGCCGCACTGAGCAGCACCTGGCCAAGGATCTCGGCCTGACCGAAGTTTTTCAGCGCATGCATGGCCGGTTCGCCAAAACGTTTCCCGCCTGGTGGCCGGTTCTGCCGCTGGATCGCGTTTATTACCGTGGCCTCACCCCGGTGGAATGTGTGTGTTACAAGCATTCCCCCTGGCATCAACTGTCGGATCACGCGCCGCTGTACGCCGCTTTCGAACTGAATACGGCCGCTTAACGCTTGATTGAGGACGGACAACGTTGCAGAAAACGATTCCCAACGTATTGAGTATCATCCGGCTGGCCTGTGTGCCCGTGCTGGTCTGGCTGGCCTGGACAGGGCGCCCTCATTGGTTTTTGGCGGTATTGGTGTTCGCCTTCGCCACCGATGCCATCGACGGCTTTATCGCCCGCCGCTTCGATCTGAAAACCGCGCTGGGCGCAAAACTCGACAGTTACGCCGATGCCGCCATTTATCTCACGCTGGCGGCTTCCGTCTTCCGCCTGTGGCCGGACATCGTCGCAACGGAGAAAGTCTACATCCTGCTGATCGTCTTCAGCGTCGTTACGCCGGCCGCCGCCGGCCTGCTGAAATTCCGTTTATTTACCAGTTATCACACCTGGCTGACCAAATTCGCCGTGGTCTGCACCGCCGTCACCACGCTGACACTGCTGCTCGGCGGCCCGGCCTGGCCCTTTCGCATCGTCAGCGTGTTATGCGTTATCGCCGCGCTGGAAGAAATCCTGATTACCGTTTATTTACCCAAACCCAAATCCAACGTCAGGTCAATTTGGCATTTGAAAAACAAAGAAATTTAACCACGGAGGACACGGAGAACACAGAGAAGGGAAAAAATTAACAACAGTTACAATAAAGAAAAGAACTGTAATCCTTGCCAATTCAAACTCGGGAAAAAATCCACAAAGAGAAAATGGCAAAAGCCGCAGCCTTCAAAATCAATGTATAAGTTTTAACCCGATCTGACAGTTACCGATTCAGAAGGGGCGACTGTCAGGTCAAGCCGAAGCTTATGCAAATTAATTTTTTATTATTTTCTCTTCTCTCTGTGCTCACAGAAATTCGCTCCTTGCAATTTCTGCACTTCCGCCATCCATGGCGGTCGTCCGTGCGCTCCGTGGTTAGATTATTTTTTACCCCTCAGGCTGGGGCTTTTTGATGCGGATGGACAGTTCCTTCAGCTGGGCGTCGGCGATTTCCGCCGGGGCTTCGGTCAGCGGGCAGCTGGCCGACTGGGTTTTGGGGAAGGCCATCACATCGCGGATGGAGATCGCGCCGCTCATCAACATAATCATCCGGTCCAGGCCGAAGGCAATGCCGCCGTGCGGCGGCGCGCCGTACTTCAGCGCGTCCAGCAGGAAGCCGAATTTCTGTTCGGCCTCGTCGGGGCCGATGCCCAGTACGTCAAACGCCGCCTGCTGCATGTCGTTGCGATGGATACGCACCGAGCCGCCGCCCAGTTCCGTGCCGTTCAAGACCATGTCGTAGGCGCGCGACAGCGCCGCGCCCGGATCGGCTTTTAATGCGGCCGGATCGGCGACTTGCGGTGCGGTG
>DASVCP010000465.1:0-10213 GCA_036381555.1 Gammaproteobacteria bacterium | reverse complement strand
GTCGGCTGAGTCGCATCGGTGTAGCCGTCATTAAACAATATGCATTGCACCGACTTGCCCGAGGCGGTCTGCGCCATGCCGAACTGGGTCCGGCAATTACCGTGCGGCGAACCGTCCGGCACGCAGGCCTGGCCGGGTGACGGCGCGTACACGGCATCCGAGGCGGCGGTGGCGTCCGCGCCGCCGGCATTGAACACTTTGAAGTTCACGGGCTCGCCGCTGCCGGTCCGGCAACGGCCGAACCATTTGCGGCAGTCGCCTTCGGGCGAGCCGTCGGGCACGCAGGCGCTGCTCGGGCCGCGCAGGTAAACCGCATCGCTTCCGGCGGTGATGTTGCTGTAGTTGTCGTTGAACACGCTGCAGACCACGCCGTCGCCGATGTTCGCCTGCGCCTGGTAGAGGCTCAAGGTCCAGTTGTTGGAGAACGTCAGCTCCGGGTTGTCGGGGTGTTCGCTCTTCAGCGGCAGGTCGGTGTTCAGGTGGCTGGTTAAATAAATGCTGCGTTCGGTCGCGGTCAGGAATGCGCCGTTTTTATAGCCGTCCGAGAAACGGGCCGCCAGGAACGCCGGCGGAATGGTCTGGTATTCCATGGTGACGCGCACCGAGGACGGCGTGCCGCTGATATCGCTTAACGGAATCTGGTAGCTGATGGTGTCCGAACCGGTGTAGGCCGCGTCGGTGTAGTGTTTGTCGGAGGCGATGGCGCTGCCGACCGTCAGCGGGTGCAGTTGCGGTTCGGTGGCGTAGGCCGCCGAGCATTGCGGGATGCCGAAGATCATGGTGCCGGCCGCCGGGTTCTTGTCGCAACCCAGTGCTTCCGCCGACGTGAAGCCTTTGGGCAGCAGGCGGTTGTCCTTGGCGTCGAAGAACAGCGACAGGGTGCGCGAGGTTAACAGGCCGTCGTCGTTGACCGCCTGCACTTCGTAAATCTGCACCTGGCTTTGCGAGGTGATCACCTGGTAGTGCGGTTGCAGTTTTTTCGGGTCGCCGCCGGTGACTTCGCTGCCGACCAGGTTGTAACTGCCGTCGCTGTTTTGTTTGCACTTGCCGTTGCAGATGGCGCCGTAAGGGTTGGTCTGGCCGGAGACCCACAGCACGTTGCCGCCGCTGTCGAGCACTTCGAATTTCAGGAAGCCGCGGCGGAAGCCCGCGCCCGATGGAAATTTGTGGCCGGTGTTGTTGACCACGGTCAGGTCCGCGGTCAGCGTTTGATTATGAATAGTCAGCGCATCGATGCTGATTTCGGTGGCCGCCTGTTTGTTTGGCGTGACCGAATCAGGCAGCAGACCGTTGCCGTTGGCCTGGCTGGTGGCCTGCTGAACGATGGCCATCTGTCCGTTCAACAAATAGTGTTGAATAAAATCTGCGCTTTGCCCGTCGGCGGCGTTGCCTTGCGGCGGCACCAGGTCGTCGTACTGCGCCACGCCCAGCACATCGGGGAACTGCGCGAACATTTCGAACACCGGCAGGTTGATGCCCATCAAACGATGCCGTCGGTATTGTTTCGGCGTCAGGCCCTCGGTGGACTGCGCCATGATGGCGGTGTGATTGGTCGGATCGGACGGATCGGTGACCAGCGGCATGTGGCAGCCCTGGCAAGTGTGATCGTTGTCTTCTTCGCTGGCGAAGCTGCTGTTGATCCATTCGAGGTAAGTGGCCTGTTCGTAACCCAGGGCCACGCAGTCGTCGGTGACCGGGTTGCCGTAGATGCCGTTGGTGGCCGGCGCGAAGGTATTGCTCTTGCAGGCCTGGGGTTTTTTGTAATACGGATACTGTTGCGGGTTGGGCAACGGTGCGCCCGGTTTAAACGCGCTGGGTATCTGCGGCACGATCAGTACATGGCAGGCGCCGCAGATTACGGATTGCCGCAAGTAACTGACCTTGTCCTTTTGATTGTAGCCTTGCGTAATTTCCAGGTTGTCGTCCTCCGCCATCGGCACCGGGTCCAGCGTGTCGACCGGGTCCGGCGTCAGGATGTTGTCCATGTCGTAGGAGAAGGTCGCGGTGAAGTCATATTCCAACGGCACCGGGTTGTCGGTTTGCCGTTGCGCCACGTTGTTGATGTCGGTCGGCCCGTAAAACACCTGGTAGTCGGTGCCATTCCATTGGCCGTTGCCGTTTTCCGGGCCGATGCGGTGACAGGTTTCGCAGGAGACACCATCGCGCGCCAACGAACCGTACTTGGCGTAAAGTTCCTGGTGCTCGGCTATCGGTTTGCCGGGAATCGGTTCGCAGTCGCCGGTGAACGGGTACGGCTTGCCTTTTTCGTGGCTCGATAAGTAGCCGGGAATGGTGGCGTAAAACAAATCGGTGCAATAGGTCTGGTTCATGCCGTGATCGAATTTGAGCTGGCGCTCGCCCATTTCGCCGTGGCAACTGAAGCAGACATCCTGAATGACCGCGGGATCGGCATAGGGATGTTGATTGGTTTCCGTTTCAATCTGCGCCTGCCAGATCGGGTCGCGGGTCGCCAGGCGCATGATGTTCGCGCTCCAGTCGCCGTACTGCGACCAGTTGGCCAGCCAGATCTCATGCTGTTCCGGAGAATATTGTTCCGAGTAGTACGCCATCTGCGGCAGGCCGCCGCCTTCGACATACAGCGCGCTGTCGTGACAGGCTTTGCAGAATTCGCCGGTTGAGAAACCTTCGGTGCAGTAAATGGGATACGTCTCCGGCGAATCGCAGTTGGGTGTTTCGCCCTGTGTCGCCCTCGCCACCAGTTCCAGCGAGGTGTCGCCGGCCAGTTGCGGCGGAAACCAGACCACGTCCTGTTTACCCAGCAGCGGCAGTTGATTGCCGTTTTTAAAATAGGTGACGTTAAAGAAATCGATAAAGCCCTGCGCCTGCGCCGATTTGTCCGGGTACGGCTGGCTGACCGTGTCGCCGGTCTGGAACACCGGTTTCGGAACGGTCTGGCCGTTGTTTATATAATTTTCAGCGGCCGCCGCGTTAAGCGTCTGCGTGGCAGCCGGATTGGCCGTGGTTTTGTCACAGCCGGCACAAACAACCAGGGCAACGATAAGTACGATAATCGGGTAGATGAATTTCATGGCGCTTTCCTTGCAATGTTCGTCGTGCCTAAGGAGACCCGGTTGCGGCGGCTCCAGAAGGGTTGATCGGACCAGTTCGGCTGGTTGCGGTAATAGTGGTTGCATTGCTGTAAGTAGCCGGCCCAAAGCCGCTCCTGCTCATCCACGTAACGTTTGAATAACGGCGGATCGGCGTTGCGGTGGCCGTACTGCTTCAGATTGTTCAATGCATAACCGAGCAGTTGCCCGGCCATGACGCCGGACGTCAAACCCTTGGTGATACCCTGCGATGACAGCGGATCGTAAGCTTGCGCCGCGTCGCCGACCGCCAGCCAGCCGTCGCCGGCAAATTGATCCAGGCGCTCGCCGCCCGCGTCGACGCCGTGGATGTTGCCGTCGGGTTGGTAACGGTGCTTCTGTAAATAATCATTGATATGCGGGCTTTGCCGTAACAGCCGGTCAAAGCCGTCGGCGGTTGCGGCCTGCCTTACAAACTCCAGGTCGCGATCGGTATGAAAAACAACCATGCGCCGGGTGACCTTTTGTTCGGTCTCACTCTCGGCGGACGGCAGCCGGTTGCTGTACCACCAACCCTGCGGCGTCGCTTCGATGCGCGTATAGCCATCGTTGTCGTCTTCGTGCGTGATAAAACACCGGCCCAGCGCAAATAAACGCTCTTGCTGTTGCCTGGCGATGCCCAGCCCGGCGGTGACCACCGACCGGCGGCCTGATGCGTCGATCAGGTAATCGGCGTAATACTGTTCCCGCCCCGACCTGCTTTGCATATCGACAACCCAACCTTCCGAATCGCGGCGGCACTGAATAAACTTTGATGACGTTTGCAGGATTGCGCCCTCGTCCCGCGCTTTTTGCAGCAGCGCGTTATCGAACCGGGCCCGGTCGATGCCCAGCCCGAAGCCGGTCGGTGTGTAGAAAAAGTCGGCGATGTCCGGCTGTGTCGACGACCAGCGGGAAATATTACCGGCGGTTTTGTGGATGCCGTGGGCTTCCAGATCGATGGCGTCCAGCGAGCCCAGCAATGCCTCCACCAGCCGCACCGCGGCCGGCGGCAGCGACTCGCCGAACTTTACACCTTGCGTTGTCTGCTTCTCGACGATCAGCACGCGCCGGCCCTGGCGCGCCGGCGTGATCGCGGCGGCCGCGCCGGCGGGGCCGCCGCCGACGATCAAAACATTCCAGCGGTTTGCGTGCGTGCTGCCGTGATTCGACTGATTTAACTGATTTAACATGGGGGGCGGTTAATCGCAGCTTTTATCCGTTGGCGGTTTATCCAGCGCGGGGTCGCGTTCATATTCCTGGAACACGATCTCGCCGTTGTCCTGCAGAAAGCCGCCGGTTCCCGCGTCTTTCTCCGGCAGCACCATGCCCAGTTTCGGCCAGGCATAGACCATCTGGTTGTAGCCGTCGGTCGATGACAACGGTTCGCCGTCGGGACCGTAGCCGCGAAACCATTCTTTGTAGGTGCGGTTAGTCGTTGCTTTATCGTATTGAAAAACGATATCCGGCCGTTGCACCGGCCACCAGGCGGAATTGCATGACCAGTAGTCGCCCTGCCAGGGGCTGGACATAAACGCGGCGACCGAACCCGGTTCGGTGCCCGCTTTCACCCGGAACGCTTCGGCGAAATTTTCCGGATACGCGATCAGGTAGGGAAATTCGATGCCTGGATGAAAGCCGCCGCCGATGGTCGGCTCCAGCGCGGCCGCATCCATCGCTCCCGGCTGATCCTGAACGGGCAGGCTTTCCAGCGGCTGCGGCGGCTGCAGCTGACCGACATCGAAGTTGCCGTTGGCCCAGTCTTCCATACGTTGCAACTGCCAGTCGGTCAGGCTCAGATACTGGTTGGGCAGGTTGTTCCCCAGCTGCTGGTTTTGTAACGGCTTGCCGCCGGTGCCCCACAGTTTAGGCATTTTATTGCCGCGTGAGACCGGGCCTTCGCCGGCCGGCCTGGGCGGCGGCGCCGCCGCGGGCGGATTCGGAGGCAAGGTATCGAGTAATTTACCACCCTCGGCGTAACGCATGATGGCATAGATCTGCTTGCGGGCCGGCGCGCTGGCCTCGCTGCTGTCGGTAAACACCGCCAGGTTTTTCGGGCTCAGCAGGTTGCCGGCCTGCTTCGGGCCGTGCGCCAGGTTGCGCGTCGTGGGATCGACGCCGGCCGCTTCGGCACTGACCCAGCCGTAGTTGCAGGCGCGCGATAAAATCGGATAGACATCGCGGTAAAAATTGGTTTTCAAACCGCGGTTAGGATCGGCGTCGGGAAATGCCTCGTACACCCGGTCGAGAATCGACACCACGTGGTACATATAAGGGGAATACTTCGGCGGCGCGGTGACAATCCAGCCGCCGTTTTTGGCATTACGCGTGCCCTCGTCACCGGGCTGGGAAACACCGTCGCGTGTACTCAGCACCGTGCCGTCTTTCAACGTCACCGTGGCGTCGATTTCACCGCCGCAGGTGTCGTCCCACCAACCCGGCACATTAAAGTAAGCGAACTGGTTGGTCAGCGGATCCTGCCCCGACTCCGGCCCGTTGGGCGGATTATAGGTTTCGCTC
Source organism: Gammaproteobacteria bacterium (assembly GCA_036381555.1). Classification (GTDB taxonomy): domain Bacteria; phylum Pseudomonadota; class Gammaproteobacteria; order HTCC5015; family HTCC5015; genus DASVCP01. The sequence goes on along the minus strand of DASVCP010000465.1, from coordinate 4,607 downwards.
GGGTTCGACAGCTCGACCCTGGGCGTGGTCACGCAATCCGCCTTGCCCGGCGCCGGCACGAAAAGCAGACGTTGTTTGTCGTCCAGGCGCAACTGACCCAGTTCGATGCCGGTTGCCGCCTGGTACGTGACCGGCACGGGCTGTGAAGGGTCTTCCGGTGTGAAATTGCAATAGCGCAAATATCCCGGCAGCGTGCCTTGCGTAACGCCGGTGAACACATCGCCCGCCATCACCAGCGGTTGCTGCGTGTCCGGGGCGATAGTGACCGGGCCGGGATCGATAATCAACTGGTCGCGGTCGATCGGGCCGGCGGCATCGCCCTGGATCGAGGGGTTTCGATACTTGGTGGGATCAAACAGGTAAGCGCCCTGAAACGCATAGTTTGCCGCCTTCATATTGCGCACATGCACCCGCCAGCTTATTCCGGCAACCTCGGCGGAATCGGTATTCAGTTCACCGATCACATTGCCCTGCTCGTCGTACGCGTACACGCGGAAACGCTGCGCCTGCCGTTTCAGTTTCATGTCCTGGTCGCGATACGAGCCGCCGTCGGGGCCCGGACCGCCGCTGCCGCCGGGATCGGCCACCACACCCGGCGCCTCCGGTCCGATAAAAAACTCGTCGCTGTTACCCAGCCGGGCGATACCGATTCCCGGGTGGACGCGGATTCGCGCAATCTTTGTGGCCATGCAGTTCCTCCTCTGAACGCTGCTGCCGGAAACTCTCAGTAACTATGTTTAAGCGAGTAACGATTCAGGTGTTTAAAAAATCGCCAATGTCAGGCAACACTCGACGCAAGTATCTTCCACTCAATCAAATCGCCCGACGTGACGGCGTAACGGTTTTCCAGATGTTCGATGTCGGCGTGTATCCGCCCGCCGTGGTCTTGAAAGGACACCACGCGAAAGCCCTCGCCGAATCCGGCCTTGATGGATTTTTCGATTGCGAGCGCAATATCGGGGGGTGAAGTCTGAGCAGGTGAAGCGGGCAACAACTTTGAGAATAAAAGATGACCGGAGGCAAATAGAAAAGATGTAATGCCGGTAAGCTTTAAAAATTCGCGGCGTTGCATGACGCCCTCCTTTGCTGCTGAATGAATTTCCGGCAATGGAAACCTAAAAAAGCATCAAGCCTTTCTTCAGCAGGTTACCGGGACTCTTATTGGTTGATAACGGTTATGCCGTGAATGCGGCGGCGATATTTCTTATTCCTTTATATAGTTTGTTTTAACTTTCCTTAAATATGGGCATCAGCCGGTTCCTGCCGCACCTGAGTTTGATCTTTGTTGAGAATACGTTTTTTTCCCAGTGGTGTAAATACCCCACTCTTCTACAAGATCATGGTCTCACGCGAAGGCGTGACCGCCATGGAGGGCGGGCAGAAAACTGCTCCTGCGTTTTCTGCACTTCTGACCTCCATGGACGGAGGAAATGCACGAGTCCAAGGAAGGACGAGGTAGACAATGCCTGGAACGGAGTGTCGAGATTTTGTCTGGAACAAAATCTGCCGCCATCCATGGCGGTCAAAATGCAGATTTTGCAAGGAGCAAAAATCTGCCTAAGCCGCAAAGAAAGAAAATTCTTTTTCTGTTTTTCTTTTTTTACCTTCGCGTATTCCGCCATCCATGACAGTCGCGTGAGACGTCTTTTTACAACCGCCCAAACCACTTCTGGCAAACCTGCAGCGCTTCATGGCAGCGAAGCAATGGTTTTGTAACCGTTTACAAACAATATCAAATGTTATTTGTAATCGTTAATACGTATAAGTATATTGGCGTTTACCGGGAGCCTGTGTGAACATCGCGAATTGAAAATCTCCCGGGCAATACTTTAGTATTCAATAGTTTAGTCTCTCAATCTGGAAAATATCTTAAGGAAGCTCTGATTTATTAGCTCAAGCGGTCGAGACGAGGCAAAGGCGAGCGAAAGCGGACGACTCCAGGGAAGGAGGAGGTAGAATTGCGCCGGGAGCAGCAATCGAGTTTATAGTGAATAAATGAGCATTTTGAGCGAGTTTTTAACGAAGTATCGGAATAAATCAGAGGTTCCTTAGATGAGTTCAATTAAAGACGTTGCCGACATGGCGAAGGTCTCGATTGCCACGGTGTCACGCTATATCAACTCGCCGGACCAGGTGCGGGCGCCCACCGCCAAGCGGGTGGCGGAAGCCATCAAAAAGACGGGATACGAGATAAACTCGCTGGCGCGAAGTTTTCGTACCGGCAAAACCCAGCAAATCATGGTGGTCTTGCCTTCCATCGGCATCCCGTTCTACGGCCCGATACTGGAAGGTGTCCGCAGAGTGGCTAACTCGGCGGGCTACCATATCCTGGTCATGGAAACGGCTTATAACTCGGTCGAATTCGACGATTTCACCAAGCTGGTCATGCAGAAGCAAACCGACGGGATCATATTGCTATCGACGTTGTCGCCGTTCAAGGAGCCGAACGTTCCCGCCGACGGGGTGCACCCGCCGATCGTTCTTGGACTGGAAAGTATTTCGGCCGAGCTGTCGCATTTCCCCTGCGTGTGTATCGATAATGAAGCCGCCGCGCGCGATGCCACCGAGTATCTGATCGGCTTGGGGCACCGGGATATCGGTTTTTTATACGGAAACAACGGCTTTGAATACGGCTCGTCGACTCCTGAGCCTCAATTGACGAGGGTGCGCGCCGCCGGTTTCCGCAACGCAATGTCCGCGCGGAATGTTCCGGTGAACGAGGATTGGGTGATCAAGGCGCCCATATCGGTGGACGGCGGACGCCAGGCCGCAAAACAGCTATTAACCCTCGCGTCCAGGCCGACGGCGTTGTTCTGCGCAAATGACGAGATGGCGTTGGGAGCGATACACGAAATCAAGCAGGCCGGGTTGCGAGTGCCCGGGGATATTTCGGTCATCGGTTTTGACAACATGCTTTACGGCGAAATCTCCGATCCGCCGCTGACGACGATAGAGCAGCCCGCGGAACAGATTGGAGAGCGCAGTACGCGGTGTCTCCTCAAGTTGATTACCGGCGAAGCCACCGACGATAACATGGAGATCATCCCTCACCGTCTGGTTGTACGCCAATCGTGCAGGCCCATAAAATAACAACCCGGCGACAGTCCGGCTAAAACCGTCGCCGATTGTAATCCCGGGGCGGTTCCCGGCAAGCACCGGGAAAAAATCCGTTTATCGCTCCACGAAGGTCGGGTTCGGGGGCAGATTCTTCGGCGCGTAGCCGTTTTTCATCCTCTCTTTCACGGACTGATGCACCAAGGCGGTCTTGGCCAGGGTGCGCACTTTCGTTCCGAAAGGAATCCAGACGCCCTGGTAGGAGTCATGCAGCTCGCCGTTGGCGTCTTTGTTCAGCTTTTTAACGGCGCTGGCCTTGAACGGCAGGTTATGGTCGTATACCGAATCGATCATCCATTTAAGTGCAATGTCCGATGAATCGGCGTTGTCGTAGCCGCCGCCAACATCCGAGTGAACCCCGGCGAACCACACCTGGCGCACCCTTGGATTCGCATTCCACTTGAGCGCCGGGAAAAAGGTCCGTTTCTCATCGATCGCCATGGCGTGATATCCGGCCACCACCGCCTTGGGCAGCTTGTTATCGTCGAAATCCGGATCGGTGGTCGTTTTTACCGTGTCCCAGACTCCCAGTACTTCAATGGGATGGTCAAAAAACCGGCCTTCGGTTTTAAGCTGCGTCATGCTGTCCGTATCCCCGTTCAGGTAGAGATTCCAACCGAGTTCCCGGTCCGCATCCTTGACCGGGATTCCGGCAAAGGATACCAGTCCCGCCAGCCTTCGCGCGGCATAGGCGCCCCGGCTGAATCCGAATATAAAGATACGGTTTTCTTCTTTCGCCCGGTCCTTTTCGCGAAATTTCTGCCATAGAAAATTGTATGCGCCGAGTATCTGGCGGTCGATATTGGCGCCGTAGATACCGCCCGGCAGCGCCTCCCAGTGCGCGGTACCGACGCCTTCCATGTACCACTTCTCAAGATTCTTGTTCAGGCAGGCATCGAGAATCTTGACAACGTTGGTCGGGGCGCCGCTGCCGGTGTCGTTCCAGGTTCCGTCGCAGCCGATTACAAGGTTTCTCACCGCCATTACTCATCCCCCGGCACATAAGGTTCGCAGTCGCCCGACGTGTCGCCGTCTTCGCATTCCACCGGTTCGCTGTCGCACCACCAGGTGACGTTTTGCGGCACGTACAGCCCGAATGACAGCAGCGATGCCAGCAGGTAAGCGGGGTTGGTGTGGAACCGGATTTGGGCCAGGCTTTTATTTTCGTCGACGCACAGATTTTCGACCGGTTCCGAGCGGGCAAAAGTGGCGTTTACGGTCTTTTTATGTACCGTTGCCGCCTCGGTTTTAGGCCCGTTTGTGACCATGGTGAAAGTGCAGCCGGTCAACAGCCCGGCCGTGACGATTATGAACAATATACGCATGTTTTGCCTCCCAAGTTATTTCTGTGATCCGGGGTTAAGAGCACGAAGCCGCCGCCGCGATATTTATGCCGTTACAGCGTACCGCTTCGCCTTTATGGTTGTAAACGAAATCGGCGTTTTCGAAAAAATAAAACGGCACGCGGATGCCGCCGGGCGCGTGCATGAAGT
>DASVCP010000464.1:0-2927 GCA_036381555.1 Gammaproteobacteria bacterium | reverse complement strand
TGGGCATTATCGGCATAACCGCTGTCCGGGTACTTCTGCAAAAAGCGGGTAAAGGCTTCGATTGCCTGCGGGTATCTGCCTTCGCGCAATATTTCAAAAGCCTCCTTATATTCATTTCGCTCCCGTTCGGCGCCCTGCCCGTCTTCCGGACTGCCCTCCGCTGCTGCGCCTTTGTCAACACCACCGGCAGCCGCCGATGGCGCACCATCGGCGGGAGTAGCGGAACCGCCCGATGCGTCCGGTTGCCACTGAAGATCGCTCAGCCGCCGGTCTATATCCAGATACAGTTCCCGCTGGCGCTTGCGCAGTCCTTCCAATTCGTTCATCTGATACTCGACGTCACCGCGCAACTGGCGCAACTCCGCCTGCAACTGTTCCACCATTTTCAGCATTTCCAGCAAGCCCTGATTTTGCGCTTCCAGCAGCGCCAGCCGGCCCTCTAAATCCTTCTGCCCGGTCTGCAGTGCTTCGATATCGTCACGGGTGCCGGCGGCGGCGCCCGTGGCAATAACGAGCGCCAACATGCCTGCAATCCGGAATGTTCTAGTTGATGACATCATAAACAATTTCCACTCGCCGGTTTTGCGTCCACGCCGACTCGTCATGGCCCACATCCAGCGGCAGCTCCTCGCCGAAACTCACCACTGAAATATTGTCCGCCGGCACGCCCTGCAAGAGTAACACACGCCGTACCGCTTTCGCACGGGCCTCGCCCAGCGCCAGGTTATACTCGCGGGAGCCGCGTTCGTCGGTATGTCCCTCCAGCCTCACCTTAGTGTCCGGGTACGACGCCAGGTAGCGACCGTGATCGATCAGCAGTTGCTGATATTCGGGTTTGATGTCGCTTTTATCGAAATCAAAAAACACCAGGCGCTGGCTCAAGGGGCTTGCGGGATCTTCCAGTGCGCCGCGCGGAAACGCGCAGGGCGGTTTGCAGTCTTCATCGACACCTATTACTTCCGCGCCGTCTCTGTCGGCCGCTCCCGGGGGACCGTCCATCAACTCATCGTCATGCAGACCGCCGGGGGATGTACAGCCGGCGATCAAAAGCATGATGACCAGAAAATAAGCACCTGCTTTCACTGTATGTTTCATTGTGCGCTCCTCATCAAGTCAAGCGGGGGTTGTATAGTTGAAATTCGGTGTAATGGCGCGGATTAACGTTGTCCCGCCGGAAAAGGCGCCCAGTCGGGCTCACGGATATCGCCTTCACTGAAGGCCAGGCGCTGTCGGGTGCGGCCGTCTACCGACACGGCCGCCAGCACGTTGCGATTACCCTGTTGCGATGCGTATAGCAGTATGCTGCCGTTAGGCGAGAAACTCGGCGACTCGTCCAGCCGGCCGTCCGTCAGAATCCGGAATAATCCGCTTTTCAGATCCAGAACCGCAATCCGGTACTGTCCCTGGTGAAGGTGCACCATCGCCACGCTGAGTCCATCGGGGGAAACCGTTGGACTGGCGTTGTAACTGCCTTCAAATGTCAATCGCCGCGCGTCATTGCCGTCCAGGGAGGTTTTGTACAATTGCGGGCCGCCGCTGCGGCCGGAAGTGAAGATCAATTCGCGGCCGTTGGGCATCCACGCCGGCTCGGTGTCGATGGCGCTGTTGCGGGTAATCTGCAGCAAGCGTTTGCTGCCGAGTTCCAATATGTATATATCGGGGTTGCCGTTATGAGACAGCGTCAGCGCCAGACGTCGCCCGTCCGGCGACCATACCGGCGCGCCGTTGATCCCGTCAAACGCGGCCACGCTTTCGCGGCTGGCTTCGAAGACCGAATGGATGAATACTTCGGGACGATGATTCTCGAATGAAACGTAAGCCAGCCGCCGTGCATCCGGCGCCCAACTCGGCGACATGATGGGTTTCTTGGAGCGCAGCACCGTTTGCGCATTGTGCCCGTCGGTGTCGGCTATCTGCAGGCGGTACTCCAAACCCGCGGCGGTTTTAACCGAAGTCACGTAAGCGATGCGCGTATTGAACGCGCCTTTCTCGCCGGTCAGCGCTTCGTAAATGAGATCGGCCATGGTATGCGCAATCGTCCTCAATCCCCTGGCCGGCACGATCCGGCTGAGACTTTCTATCTGGCGCGCCTTGAACACGTCAAACAATTGAAATTCGACGGTGTATTGTCCCCCGGTTTCGCGCCTGACATTTCCCACCACCAGGCTGTCGATGCCGATTACCCGCCAGTTTTCGAACTTGATATCGGAACCTCTATGCGGCCGCTCCAGCATATCCTCCACCGGCAGCGGTTTAAATTTGCCGCTGCGGACAAGATCCGCCGTTATCACCTCGGCAACGTCGACCGGCAACTGCCCTTCGGCGGAATTCGAGCCGAACGGCACGATGGCGATGGGCATGGCGCTGTCGGAACCGCCGGAAATCTCGATCGTCAATATCGCGTGCGCTGACAACGAAAACATCAGCAGTATCGGGCCCGACAGCATCCTCAAACATTTCATGGGAAGCATTTCCTCTTATTCCTTGGGAGTGAAATTAAATCGAACTTGGCGCAGAAACAACGCGGGCTCAGGCGGCTCGGGCAAGGGCGAGGCCTTGTAAACGGCCACTTCAACCGACCGTCGAAATGCCGTATCGCCGGTGCACGATTCGATCACCACATTGACCACCTCTCCGCCGGGAATCTGATGCACAATGACGGCGCAACTGTCGCCCGGTTTTGCCGATGAGGGCTCGATCCAGTTGCGTTTAATTTTATGCTGCATGGCGTCATGGTAAATCTTTGCCTTATTCGCAAGCTCCCGGCTGCGCGCCTGCGCCGCCGCCTCGGCCTCTTCGGCCTGTAATCTTTCCCATTCGGCGCGTTGCTGCTCTTCCAGCAACCGCTGCTCTTCCGCGCGGCGTTTTTCCTCCGCTATTCTTGCCGCTTCGAGGCGCTTTTGCTCTTCGATCCGCTTTCTTTCCGC
>DASVCP010000463.1:0-4736 GCA_036381555.1 Gammaproteobacteria bacterium | reverse complement strand
ATCGACGAAATTGGCGTTGGCGTTGAAGACCAGCTCGGCAGCGTTCGGCAGCGGCACAGGCCCTTGTTTTCCGTGTCGTTGTACTGAACGCCGTCGAGTTCCAGTTCCCAACGGATGCCGGTGTTGAAGCCGATGCCCAGGCCGAGAGCGGTGCCGTTATCGTCTATGGCGGCGGCGTTTTCGGGGGTGATGTGGGCGTCGATGTAACCCAATCGGCCGATAAAATAAACCGGGCCGGAGGTGCGCAGTGACATAAAGGCGCCGACACTCTCATAACTGTAATCGCGAAGATTCATGTCGCCGTCGGTCAGAGAGGTAACCAACTGCAGTTCGGCGCCGATGTTCAGACCGGGCAAATCGATGAACTCGTAGCCCAGATCGACGGCCGCCGCGAAGAAAGGATCGGACCGGTCGGTCTGATTGAAATCGATATTGAAGGCCCCGATTTTGCCGGCCAGCACCAGTTCGTCGGCGGAAGCCGTCGAAATTGAATTCAGTCCCGCCAGTGTCAATGCCATCAACTTGAAAAGGCGTGTATCCATTACAAGTTTCTCCAACCGATATGACTACCGGCATTATAGATATTCATGTTGTCGGAAAAGGGTACTGGCACACATTTTACCGGGAGAACCGATCAATCGTTATACAGCCACTCCGGCAGCCAGGTTGCAAGTTCCGGCCAATATGCCACCAGCGCCAAGGCCACCAACTGCAAGCCGATAAAGGGCATAACGCCGCGATAGATCTGCATGGTCGAAATGCTTTGCGGTGCGATGCCCCGCAGGTAAAACAGGGCAAAGCCGAAAGGAGGAGTCAGGAAAGAGGTTTGGAGGTTGATGGCAATCATTATGCCCAGCCAGACAGGATTGATATCCATCCCCAGCAGAATCGGGCCGACGATGGGCACGACAATAAAGGTGATTTCGATAAAGTCCATCACGAAGCCAAGGAAGAACATCACCAGCATTACCAGCAAAATGGCCGTGAACTTTCCGCCGGGCAGGTGGGTTAAAAACTCATGCACGACATCGTCACCGCCGAAACCCCGGAATACCAACGAGAACAGCGCCGCGCCGATAAGGATCATGAACACCATGGCTGTAATGCGCGTCGTGCTTCGCATTACCTCGCGCAGGATGGCCAGATTGAATTGCCGGTAGGCGACGGCCAGCACCAGCGAGCCGACGGCGCCGACGGAGGCGGCTTCGGTAGGGGTAGCCAGGCCGCCAATGATTGAGCCCAGCACGGCGATAATCAGCAGGAACGGCGGCAGCAGGGCTTTGAGCACGTCTGCGGCGAGTGTGCCGTCTTTGGATTCATCGCGCGGAATGGACGGCATGGTGTCAGGCTTTAACCAGGCCATGATTGCCAGGTAAACCAGGTACAGCGTGACCAGCAACAGGCCCGGCAGCAACGCGCCGACAAACAGGTCGCCAACCGAGACAGTTTCCGGCGAGAAAATACCTTTGTCCAGTTGTGCCTGCTGGTAGGCGGATGACAATACATCGCCCAACAGCACCAGCACGATGGAAGGCGGAATAATTTGACCCAACGTGCCGGAAGCGCAGATGGTGCCGCAGGCCAGCGCCGGACTGTAACCGCGCTTCAACATGGAAGGGAGCGACAACAGGCCCATGGTGACCACGGTCGCCCCGACTATGCCGGTGCTGGCGGCAAGCAGCATGCCGACCAGCGTGACCGAAAAGCCGAGACCGCCGCGCAGCGGCCCGAACAGCCTGGCCATGGTGTCCAGCAAATTCTCGGCGATCCTGGAACGTTCCAGCATGACGCCCATGAATACGAATAGCGGCACGGCGATCAGCGTCTGATTCATCATCGTGCCGAAGATGCGGTTAGGCAGGGCACCGATGAATGCGCTGTCAAAGCTTTGTGTCAGAATGCCAATGCCGGCGAACAACAACGAGGTACCGGCCAGCACGAAGGCAACGGGGTAACCGCTTAACAAAAACAGGAAGACGACAAAAAACAGCAGAAACGCAAGCCACTCCATCAGACTTCCACCTCGCTGTCGTGGCTGGCGGATTGTCCCGAGATCAGGGTGACGAGATTTTCGAGGCTGTTGGCGACGGCTTGCAACAGCAACACAACGGCCATCGCCGGGATGACTGTCTTAAGCAGGTAAATATAAGGCAGGCCGCCGGTTTCGGAAGAGGCTTCATGGATACGCCATGAAGCCGCCACGTAATCGAAACTGTTCACCAGAATAAAAACGGTGAAAGGAATCAATAACAGTAGATTACCTAGCAAATTGATCCATGCCTGGCGGCGAGGGCTGAAATTACGGTAAAAAATGTCGACCCGGACATGCGCTTCGTGTTTGAAGGCATAACCGGCGCCCAGCATGAACACCAGCGCATGCAGGTAGCTGACGCTCTCCTGCATGCCGATCCAGCCGAGATTAAACCCGTAGCGCAGTACCACGACCGCAAAGGTGATCAGTACCATCAAAAGTGTCAGCCAGGCAAGCGCCCGGCCGAGTAGTTCGTTAATGCCGGCAAGATATGCGGCGATTTTCGACAGTGATTGAATTTTTGTTCCGTTCATTTCTACAGGACCAGCTCTGTTGGCGTCTGTACATGATGAAGAAGGATTCTCTTGAAGTGTTCCGGATTCTTGATATGAGTGAGTTCGCCGCTACGCGGGAAATGCATGTCAAACAGGCGCGACAGCCAGAATCGAAGCGCGGCGGCGCGCAACATCGTCTGCCAGTGTGCCCTTTCGAAGGGAGCAATTTGCCTGTGCGCCTGGTACCCTTCCAGCAGGGCTGCAAGAGAAATCGTGTTCAGGCCGCCGTTTTCAGTGTGGCACCAATCGTTTGCCGTGATGGCGAGGTCATACAGGAAAGCGCCTGTGCAGGCATAGTAAAGATCGATAATCCCGGTAAGCTTGTCGGCAGTGAACAGGGCATTGTCGCGGAACAGATCGGCATGAATGACGCCTTTCGGTAACGCATCGGTTTGCCGTTGCCGCTGGTATTCGAGTTCATCGGTTAACAGCGCCTGTTCATCGGCGGGTAACTTGGTCAAGACCGCCGCCGCTGTTTGTGTTTTCCATTCCAGGCCCCGCGGGTTGGCGCGATAGATTGGGAATGATTCCCCCGCGATGTGCAGTCTGGCCAGAACTTCGCCGACCTGTCGGCAATCATCGGCCGAAGGATTCACGATACTGCGTCCGGGCAGCCGTTGTACCAGGGCGGCGGGCTTGCCTTTGAGCGTCTGTAAGTACTCGCCGTCGCGGTCAGCGATCGGGTGGGCGCAAGGGACGTTATGTTCCGACAGAAACGCAGTCAGCTCAAGAAAGTACGGGAGTTCTTCGAAGCCTATTGACTCGAATATCGTTAGGACGAATGATTGAGGCAGGTCGTTGTGCCGGGTGTTGACAAAGTAGTTCGTGTTTTCGATGCCTTCGCTGATTCCCTGAAAGTCACTGAGTGCGCCTATTTCGTAGGCTTTCAGAAATTCCGACAAATCATGGCGATCCAGGGTTGTGTAAACTGACATAGGGATTAACGGTGATGAATCCGTCGATATTAAAGCGTCGCCAGTTTATCATCCGGAGGGGCACTTATATAGAGCTCCAAATCGCGTAATATCATGTTTTTGAAAACAGATAAAAAATGATGCCTGAAAAAATTTCCGAAGCACCCCCCCTGGTACTGGTAGACGGGTCTTCCTACCTGTATCGCGCATTTCACAGTCTGCCGCCGTTGTCCACCGCCAACGGCGAACCCACGGGAGCCATTTACGGGGTGTTGAGCATGCTGCGCAAACTCCGCAACGATTACCAGCCGCGGCAAATGGCGGTGATATTCGACGCCAAGGGGCCCAATTTCCGGCACGAGCTCTATCCGGAGTACAAGGCAACCCGCCCGGCCATGCCCGAAGATCTGCAGGTCCAGATCGAACCCCTGCATAACATCATCCAGGCGATGGGTTTTCCGCTGCTGTGTGTGCCGGGAGTGGAAGCCGACGACGTTATCGGTACATTGGCCGCCAATGCCCATAATCGGGGGCAGAGGGTGGTGATTTCCACGGGCGACAAGGACATGGCCCAACTGGTCAACTCTGACATCACATTGGTGAACACCATGACCGGGAACGTTCTGAATCCGGAGACGGTGGTGGAAAAGTTCGGTGTCGCGCCGGAACAAATCATCGATTACCTGACCCTTGTCGGTGACAGCGTCGACAATGTTCCGGGGGTTGACAAGGTAGGGCCGAAAACGGCGGTTAAATGGTTACAGGAGTACGGCTCGCTCGACGGGGTTTTGCAAAACGCCGATGCAATAAAAGGCAAAGTCGGCGAGAACCTGAAAGCGGCCCGGGAGCATCTGCCGTTGTCGAAAAAGCTGGTGACTATCGACTGCGATGTATCCCTGGATTTCAGCCCCGAAGACCTGGAAATCAAGGCTGCCGACCGGAATGAACTGCATAAATGGTTCCGCCGCTTCGAGTTCAAAACCTGGCTGGCGGAGCTGGAGGACGGGCCGGGTTCGTCGGACCCGGCAGTAGAGCCTGAACCCACGGACGCCGACAGGCATTATGAAACGGTGCTGACGAAAGCGCAGTTCGATCGTTGGGTCGAACGGCTGGAGCAGGCGGAGCTGTTCGCTTTCGATACCGAAACCACCAACCTGGATTACATGCAGGCGGAAATTGTCGGTATTTCATTTGCCGTGCAGCCGGGTGAGGCCGCTTATGTGCCATTGGGACATC
>DASVCP010000462.1:0-5041 GCA_036381555.1 Gammaproteobacteria bacterium | reverse complement strand
GGCGTGGAAGCACAGATTCAAAAAGTGTCGGTCGACAACAAAACCTGGCACCGCGTGCGAATAGGTCCCTTCACCGACCGCCAAAGCCTGAACGTGACACGCAGGCGATTGAAAGAAAACGATATCGAGGCTATTACGCTGAAAGTCAGCGGTTAGGAGTGAAAGTATATAAGTATTTGAGTATGGAATTATTTAAGGTGGAGTAAGAAAGCTCGCAAGTTTATCTACTTTTATACTCAAATACTTCAATACTTAATTCTTTCCCCCAGAATGCCTCCCGTTTACCGTGGTTTCTTATTCACTGCATAATAACGTCATGACCAAAACCGCAACGCGCAAAGCCGTTACCGGCAAAAACACGCCCGGATTGCCGTCGATGCCTGAATTCGCAAGCCCGGCCGAGGAACGCTTGTATCGCAAGCAGCGGCTGGCGGCAGGGTTCCGTTTGTTTTCCCATTTCGGTTTCGACGAAGGCATTGCCGGTCACATCACCGTGCGCGACCCGGAATTTCCTGACCGCTTCTGGGTGAATCCCTTCGGCGTGCATTTTTCCCGGATCAAGGTTTCCGACCTGGTGTCGGTCGGCCATTCAGGTGAAGTTATCGAAGGCGACAAGCCCGTGAACGGCGCCGCCTTCGCGATTCATTCGCGCATTCATGCCGCCCGCCCTGACGTGGTGGCCGCCGCCCACGCGCATTCGATTTACGGCAAAACCTGGGCGTCGCTGGGACGCAGTCTGGACCCGATCAACCAGGACGCCTGCGTTTTCTATGAGAATCACGCACTGTTCGACATGTTTACCGGCGTGGTTGTGGAAACAGAAGTCGGCGACCGGATCGCCGCGGCGCTGGCGGACAACACGGCCGTCATCCTGCAAAATCACGGTTTACTGACCGTGGGCCGCAGTGTCGATGCGTCCGTGTATCTGTTCCTGGCAATGGAACGTTGCTGCCAATCACAACTGCTGGCCGAAGCCGCCGGCACGCCGAAACTCATCCCGCACGAAACCGCTCGCAAAACCCGCGACTACCTCGCCTCCGACCACTCCACCTGGTACAGCTTCCAGCCGCTTTATGATTTTATAGTTGCACGCCAACCGGATTTGCTGGAATAAAAGACTATTTAACCACGGAGCGCACAGACGACCGCCATGGATGGCGGAAGTGCAGAAATTGTCGGGAACAAATTTCTGTGAACACAGAGGATTAAAAACCAGAACCCAAAATGAAATAAAAAGCTAATGGAATTAAGCAAAGCCAAATGCCACCAATAAAAAAGCCTGAAGGCATCTGATTTATTTTCTTTGATTTTCTCCGTGCGCTCCGTGCCCTCCGTGGTTAAGTTTTTCTTAACGAAATTCTTTTTTCTTGCGGATGTATAAAGTCCGGACGACTTCGGCGATGAGTTCTCCTGTTTCGTCTTTGATTTCAACCCTGAATTCCACGAAGTACTTGTCGCCACCGGCGGTGTTGCGGCGGATGTCTTCCAGCATGGCGTCCGTCAACACGAATCTGGCCGTCACTTTGCTGAGACCCGGCTTGATGAAATCGATGCAGCCGGCCTTGTCCCAGACATAGTACTGGTTCCCCAGCGCCTTGTGCGTCATCAGCATATAGAACGGGTCGGTCATGGCGAACAGGCTGCCGCCGAAATGCGTGCCGACATAGTTGCGGTTGTACCATGACAATTTCATGCCGACGACAATCTCGCGGTAATCCTCCGCCACGTAGTCGACCTTAATTCCGGTGCCCCAGTAAGGCGGCCACCAGGGCAAAAGCCGCTTCAACGCCCAGGGGCGGGTCAGGATCGGCATGGCTTTAAAAAGTGTCAGCGGCATAAAATTTCTGTTTTCCTTTTAACCTTTAGTATCCGCATTATCTGCACTTTTGACCACCATGGATGGTGGGAATGCAGATTTTGAAAGGAACAAAAATCTGCCGCCATCCATGGCGGTCGTTCGCATATTATTTAGCGGTTTCCCGTCTCTAAAACTTTGAAGTCATCTAAACCGCTCCAAGTTTTCGCGAAGGCCGGTATTCTTCATCTGCGAACATCTGCGGCCATCTGAGGATAAAGCTTTTAAACAGCGAATTGGAACTCTTCGATGACACGGTAGCGCGGGCCTTCGGTCACCGGCAGGGATTCCGCCAGGCAGAAACCGTTAACCTGCCATAACACCGGCCTGAACGACGGCAGGCTTTGCGGCTTGCCGACCTTCCTTGCCAGCGTCACGTGCGGCTTGAAAGCGCGCGATTCGGCCTGGTAGCCGCAGGCGGCCAGCGCCATGACCAGCGTGGCCTGCAAATGCGCAAGGGGCGCCGGACAAAGCTGGCAGCCGGCCCATAATATTCCGGCGCGCTCAAAATACCCCAGGCGGCTGATTTCCAGCAAGAACGGTTGGATCTTTTCGTTCTCAGACACCTGCCGGGCGGCACTGGTTAAACACGCCTGGTACGTTGCGGACGCCGGACCGATAAAGGCCAGGGTGAGATGGATATCCCCGGGCGAATAGCATCTCACGCCGGGCTGGCTGTGCCGTATATCCGCCGTAACCGCGGCGGCATTCCGCATCAACTCGTCCCGCGCGCGTTCATCCGGCCAAAGCGCAAAGAACAGGCGGCGCTCCGACATTTAATTGGCGTAAGGATCGCGACTGCTCGATTCGGGAGAAATCCGGCTATTGGTGAAAAATTCCTCCATCACCGGCGCGAAATGTTCACGGTCGATCAAGAACGAGTCGTGACCGTTGATGGAGTTCAGGTAATGAAAGTCCACCTGACGCCCTGCCTTCTTCAAACCTTCGGCGATTTCGATCTGCTGCTCCACCGGGAAAAGAATATCGGTTTCCACACCAATCACCAGTGCACGGCGAACATGAATTTTTGCCAGCCCCGCGTTAACCGAACCGCCGTGCTCTGCGACATCGAACAGATCCATCGCGCGGGAAAGATACAAGTAGCTGTTGGCATCAAAGACCTGGGCAAACTTGCGGGCGTTGTGGTCAAGATAGGATTCGATTTCGAATTCGATTCCGAACGGTTCATTGCATTTACGTTCGGGCGGTACCCGCAGGCGGTTGAACCGCTGCAACCACTCTTCGGAGGCACGATAAGACAACAGGCCCAGTTTACGAGCGGTAAGCATACCTTGCACGGGCTCGGCGTTCTGCTCATAAAAACCGCCACTCCACGCGGGGTCATTGCGCACAATCTCACGCTGCAGGGAGCGCACCGCGATTGTGAACGGCAACGCGCGCGTGGCGGCGGAAATCGTCACCAGATAATCGACTTCGTCGGGGTATTGCAGGGCATACGCCAGCGAAGTCATACCACCCATGGACGGGCCCACGACAGCGTGGAGATGGTCGATACCCAGTTCCTCGACCGCATGATGCCCCGCCTTGGCGATATCCTCAATGGTAAGCTCGGGAAAACTCGCGCCATACGGCTTGCCGGTTGCAGGATCGATCGAGGACGGCCCGGTGGTGCCAAAGCATCCTCCGAGGGAGTTCACGCAAATCACAAAGAACCGGTTGGTGTCTATGGGTTTACCGGGACCGATCATGTACTCCCACCAACCGGGGCTGGGATCTTCCGCTGACGAACAGGCATGAGCGCTGACCGAAAGACCGGTAAATATAAGAATCGCATTGTCCTGGTTGAGACTCAATTCCCCCCAGCATTCGTAGGCAACCGTGACATTTTGCAGCTTCCCGCCCCGGCGCAAGACAAAATCACCCGTGCCATAATCGCCGCGTAAATCGATAAAGCGGGTTGCCGGCGACAAACTGCGCGGCTGCTGCGTAACCGAGGAAACCTTGAGTGCTTGTTGTGTCATGAACTTGTTGCTTCTTCGCTGTCTGTAGTTAATCCCGGCAGTATCGCAGAGATGACCGGTTCTGTTCAACGTTTGGCACGAAGGCGCGCTCGTGCCCGGGCTCTTATACTTATTCCTCTTTTACGACCGTGATACGGATTTTCTCGGAAGCCACGGGCGGATTGTGCGGAATATGAAGGTGGTCGCCCAACAGCAGCTGCAAAGTATATTCACCCGGCGGCAGCTCCAACAGCGTCTCGGTTTGACCTTTGCCAAAATGACGGTGCCGCTCGTCGGCGGGTATCGGCAGGTTTGCGGGCGGCAACTGTTCGGCGTTGACCAGCAGGTGATGGTGACCCGCTTCCGGGTATTCCACCCCGGCGGGAGCGACACCCATGCCCGCAAGCCCGAACCGCACGTGCACAGGACCGGTGACTTTTTCCCCGTCGACCGGGCTGATGATATACGCCCTAGCGCCGGCCGGCGCGGGCTGCGACTGGAGTAACTGTTGCTCGGCCAGCGCCGGCAGACTCGTCAATGCCAGCACGCCTGCAATAATCCACTTGTTCATGATTGCTTTCCTCCTGTTTTTAGAAAATATTTAACCACGGAGGACGACCGCCCGCACGAGGTATGAGTCGTATTACAGGTAAAGTGCAGATAACGCAAGGAGCAATTATCTGCCACAGAGCGCACAGAGTTATAAAGATGTCTAAGTCAGAAACACTATGAATAGCGTTAAAAATCTTTCAGAAGTTGTTATGAGCATCTTAAAGTTTTTGGCTTGGTTTCTCTCTGTGAGCTCCGTGTCCTCCGTGGTTAAATGCTTTTGATTTTATATTAAGAATCAACTTTGGCATTCAGACTTTTCGACACGATTTCATAGACATCCCTGGACAGGGCGGGTTTCGCCAGAATGTTTTCCAACTGTTCTCGCATCAGGCTCTTATTCGGCTCGACGCAGCGTTGCCAGATATTAAAAGCGCCAGCCAGCCGCGAGGCAACCTGGGGATTGAGGGGGTCCAGTTGCAAAATACGCTCGGCAAGGAATGCATAGCCTTCACCGGACGGGTCGTGAAACCGGGCGGGATTCGACATGCAGAAGGCGCCGATCAGGGCGCGCACCTTGTTGGGATTTTTGATCGAAAATGCCGGGTGCTCAAGCAGCGTACGCACTTTGGCCAGCGTGTCGGCGCGCTTGGACGTTGCCTGCAGGCTGAACCAC
>DASVCP010000461.1:0-4571 GCA_036381555.1 Gammaproteobacteria bacterium | reverse complement strand
TCCCGACCTGCGAATGCATGCCGATGATCTCTACCACGAGGAGATCTTCACCGACCGCCGTGCCGGCAATGTCCGCCGGCTAACCCCCGTGAAATCCGACGGTTCGATTGACGAAGCCCGCCAAGTGCTCTACATCGGCCAATCGCAGATTCTGACCCCTATGGGCGCTATCCCAATCACCTTCGAGATCCCGGCTAGCAGCCTGGGCGAAGCGGTGGACAAGTTTGCCGGTGAAGCGGAAACCGCGGTTGAAAGCACCCTGCAGGAGTTGCGGGAACTCCGCCGTGAGGCGGCTTCATCCATCGTTATCCCCGACAGCGAGACTGCCGGCAAGATCAAGTTGCGCTAACCGATCCGCTGGGTACGTTACTCCAAGGGTTTAACCGCCAGGCCGTTTGTGGCATGGTAGGAACCAGTGGTGCCCGATTTTGAAATAGTGCTGTTCCGAACCCGGCCCCAGGCCGCCTACGCGCTTTTTCATCACGAGCGACGATCATCAATACGACGAGAGACAGTACTATGCAAATATCCGACAACACTGTGGTGCGCATCCATTACACCTTAAAGAATAAGTCCGGAGAGATTCTGGATACCTCCGACGGTCAGGAACCCTTGGCTTATCTTCACGGTGTCGGCAACATCATTCCCGGCCTGGAAGCCGCGCTGACCGGTCGCAAAGCCGGCGATACGGTCCAGGCCTCCATCGAACCCAAGGATGCTTACGGCGAGCGCCATGAGGAACTGGTACAGGCCATTCCCCGTGGCGCCTTCCCGATACAGGATATCGAACCCGGCATGCGTTTCTCCGCCGGTTCGGACCAAGGCAACCAGATCGTTACCGTGGTGAAGGTTGACGACGAAATCGTCACCGTCGACGGCAACCATCCGCTGGCGGGTGAAACGCTGTATTTCGACGTAGAAGTCGTCGACCTGCGCGAGGCTACCGAAGAAGAAGCCAACCACGGCCACGTCCACGGCCCCGGCGGCCACCACCACGGGTAAATTCAAAACCGTTATCTAACCACGGAGCTCACGGAGGACACAGAGAGGGAACAGAGGTGTAAAAACTTTTGTTTTTCGATCCTTAGCTTTCTTGCCCTCCGTCAACCGTGGATATAAAAGTCTAACTCCCAGCCCGAATCCGATACTGTTGGATAGAGGGAGTAAAATAGCCAAAATGTTTTATCGATACTCCTGCTCTATATCTATACTCTAAATCTGCTTTTGACTAATTAAATCTTTTCCTCCGTGATCTCCGTGGCAGATAATAGCTCCATGTAAAATCTGCACTTCCGCCATCCATGGCGGTCGCCCTCCGTGGTTAAACTTATATAATAAAGCTCTCTTCCTTTTCTTTTTTGCGCCATGACACTGGTTCGGTTTGACAATGTCTGCCTGGAGTTCGGCGACGTGCCGTTGCTGACGGATGCCTGCTTTACGCTGGAGGCGGACGAGCGGGTTTGCCTGATCGGCCGTAACGGCGCGGGCAAGTCGTCGATGCTTAAGCTTATCAGCGGCGAATTGCAACCGGATCGCGGCGACATCCACTTCCGGCAGGAGTTGCGGCTGAGCAAACTGGAGCAGGATCTGCCGGCGGGGTTGGACGTTCGCGTGCGTGAATTCGTCGCCGACGGGCTGGCCGGGCTGCGACAACTGATACAACGTTTTAACTCGCTTTCCGACATCCAACTCGATACCCAGGGTTTGCGCGAACTGGAAGTCTTGCAGCGTGAAATCGAAGCCGGCGGTGGTTGGGACGTCGACCGGCAGGTCGATACCGTTATCGCCCGCCTCAACCTGCCCGCAGAGCGCCACATGAACGAGTTATCCGGGGGCTGGCGACGACGTGTCGCGCTCGGCAGAGCGCTGGTGTCGCGACCCGACGTGTTGATGCTCGACGAGCCGACCAACCATCTCGATATCAGCACCATCGAATGGCTGGAACAGGAAATCCGCGCCTATCCCGGCGCGGTGATCTTCATCACCCACGACCGCGCTTTTTTACAGAAACTCGCCACGCGCATCATCGAACTGGATCGCGGCAAGCTGACCAATTGGCCGGGCGATTACCGCAACTACCTCTATCAAAAAGAGAAAGCCCTGGAAGAGGAAGCGCGTCATAACGCGCTGTTCGACAAAAAGCTGGCCCAGGAGGAAACCTGGATACGGCAGGGAATCAAGGCACGGCGCACCCGCAACGAAGGCCGGGTACGGGCGCTGCAAGCCATGCGCGAGGAACGCGCGCGACGCCTGAAGCCGCAGGACAAGGCGCGCATCCGCCTGGAGGACGCGGAACAGTCCGGCCGCAAGGTCGTCGAGGCGCGCAATATCTGCCACGGTTATAACGGCGAACAACTCATCCGCGACTTCTCGCTGAAGATCATGCGCGGCGACCGCATCGGCCTGATCGGCAACAACGGCGTCGGCAAAAGCACTCTGCTGCGAATTCTGCTTGGCGAACTGCAACCGGACAAAGGGTCGGTGAAGCTGGGCACCAACCTGGAAATCGGCTACTTCGACCAGTTGCACCGCGAGCTCGATCCCGATAAAACCGTGGCTGACACCGTGGGTGACGGCCGCGACTACCTCAATATAAACGGCAAGGAATTGCACATCGTCAGTTACCTGAGGGATTTTCTGTTCAGCCCGCAACGGGCGAGAACTCCGGTCAAGGCGTTGTCCGGGGGGGAACGCAACCGCATCCTGCTGGCCAAGCTGTTCACACGACCGAGCAACCTGCTGATTCTCGACGAGCCCACCAACGACCTGGACGTCGAAATTCTCGAAGTGCTGGAAGAAAAACTCACAGAGTACAACGGCACACTGATCCTGGTCAGCCATGACCGCGCCTTTCTCGACAATGTCGTCACCAGCATCCTGGTATTCGAGGATGGCGGCAACCTACAGGAATACGTCGGTGACTACAGCGACTGGCTGCGCCGCGGCAAGTCGCTCGAACAAAAAGACACTCCCCGCAAGGCCGACGCACGATCATCACCGGACAACCAACCGGACAAGCCGTCACCTGCAAAAAGCAAGAGCGCCAAGCTGAGCTACAAACTGCAACGCGAACTCGACAGCCTGCCCGAAGTGATCGAATCGCTGGAAAGGGAAATCGCTGCGCTGCAAGCTGAAACCAATAACCCGGACTTTTACAGCAAACCCTTCGAACAGGTTCAACCGGTGCTGGACAAACTCAAGCAAAAACAGGACGACCTCGATCGCGCCATCGAACGCTGGTCCGAACTCGAAGCCATGAATTAAGGAAGGAAGACTGTATTTTATATTTACCTAACCACGGAGGGCGACCGCCAGGGAAGGCGGAAGTGCAGAGAATGATAGGAGCGATTATCTGCCACGGAGACCACGGAGTTAAAAGATTTTTATGTATGACTTTGATTAACGAAAAAATGTCAGGAAAGGCTCAAATTTGAACATCGCGAATTGTTTTTCTTTGCTTTCTCTGTGTTCTCCGTGGCAGATAAATGCTTCCTTGCGTTATCTGCACTTCCGCCCTCCCTGGCGGTCGCCCTCCGTGGTTAAACCTTTTAAAATTAAGTCTCTCTTCCTTTTCAAGTTTTTGGTAATTCACCTCTGATGATCACTTCGCGGTGCGGGAACGGGATCTGGATGCCGGCTTCGCGGAAAGCCTTGTCGATGGCGAAGTTGATGTCGCTGGTGACCGACAGCGCGCGCATGGCGTTATGGACGAAGCAGCGCAATTCGAACTTAAGCCCGTTGTCTTCGAACGAAATAAAGAACGCCTGCGGCGCGAGGTCGGAACCGTCCTGCACGACTTCTTCATGTTCCCTGGCGACCTTGAGCAGGCAATCCTTTACCCGTTGCAGATCGGAACCGTAGGCCACGCCAATCGGTATAATGATACGGCGGTATGCATCGCGCAACGTCCAGTTCGTTACCTGCTCGGAGAGCAGCAGCGAATTCGGTACTATCACGTCGGAACGATCGAAGGTTCTGATTTCCGTTGCACGCACGCGCACCTTGGTCACGAAGCCCTGAGTGTTACCGATAATGATCCAGTCACCCGGTCGTACCGGCCGTTCAACCAGCAGAATGATGCCGGAGACGAAGTTGCTGACCACGTTCTGCAGACCGAAACCGATACCGACCGAAAGCGCGCCGGCAATGATGGCAAGCTTGGTGAAGTCGACGCCGACAAAGGAAAGCCCGACAAGTATGGCCGCGGCGAACCCTGCATACAAAATGCCGCTGCTCAGCGCATCGCGCGCACCGGCATCCAGCTGCGTGTGCTGCTGTAACTTCAAATCGGCCGTATTTCGCCCCCAGCGCACCACCGACAGTAACAGCGCGAATACCAGCAAGCCGGTAAACACCTTGGACGGCACGACCGGCAAGTCGCCGATACGGAAGCCGTCTATCAGGTACTGGGTCACCAGCGCGAAGCCGGTTTCCGACAAGCCCCAGAAACGCAGCACCACCAAGCCAAAGCCAAGCCAGATCAACAGCCAGGTGATCAGCCGGAACCAGATCAGGCCGGGGATTTTTTCGCTCGGCTTCAGGCGCAGAAACCAACGCAGGCGCGACTGCCA
>DASVCP010000460.1:0-8780 GCA_036381555.1 Gammaproteobacteria bacterium | reverse complement strand
CCGGGCCAGGCCGCCGTTAACGTGCAAGCGTGGAATGGGGCCGGCCAGCGAGATCAACACCTGGGCGATTTCGTATAGATTAAACAGCATGCCTTCCAATACCGCGCGCTGGAAATGGGCCCGGTCGTGATGAGAGCGGATCCCGACAAATGCGCCGGTCGCATCCGGATCCCATAACGGCGCACGTTCTCCCAGCACAAATGGCAGAAACAACAAGCCTTCGGCGCCGGGTGCGGTTTTTTCCACTTCGGCGAGCAGCTGTTCGAAACCGGATTCCTTGCAAAGCGAAGTGGCAAACCATTGCGCCAGATAACCGCCGTTGTTGCTGGCGCCGCCGGTAATGTAACAGTCACGGTAAAGCAGGTAATTAAAAACCCGGCCGAGAGCGTCATCGGTCGGCTGGGACGCTTTGCGTCTCAGAGCCGCACTGGTGCCGAGCGTGATAATCGCGTCGTTTTCGTCAAACACCAGCGCGCCGAGGTTGGCCAGGCAACCGTCGCTGGCGCCGATGACCCAGGGTGTCTCGGGCGGCAGGGAGAGCCGGCCGGCATCATAGGCGTTCAACCCCGTAAGCATGTGCAGACTATCGACCGGCTCCGGCAGTTGTGTCGTATCAATGCCGGCATAATCCAATGCGGGTGAATACCAGCGGTAATTAAAAATATCGAACAGGCCGGTTGCCGAAGCGATCGAATAATCACACAGCTTATGACCGAACAATTTTAAAACGATAAATTCCTTGATTCCCAGGAACATCGCAGACTGGTTGAACAAATCGGGATTATGCCGCCGCAGCCAGGCGATTTTGGTCAGAGGAGACATGGGATGAACAGGGGTGCCTGTGTGTCTGTACAAATCACGCCCAAGTTTTGTATTTTTCAGCTCATTTGCCAAATTCCGGCTGCGTAAATCCGCCCAACTCATACAGCGCGTCAGAGGTTTATCATTCCTGTCCAGGGCGATCAGGCTGTGCATGGCGCTGCTCAAGCCGATGGCGGCGGGGTTGCCGCCCCGCATGGATTTTTGCAGATTGGCGATGCATTGCAGAACCGTGGTGAAGATGATGTCGGGGTCCTGCTCCTGGTAAAGGCGGTTGTCCGGATTGGGTAGAAATGAACAGGAAATTGACGATTCAGCCAGCGGCATGGCTGAATCGTCGAAGGCGATCGCCTTGATGTTGGAGGAGCCGATATCGACGCCGATTACATATTCCATAAGAGCTGACTGTTCTTAAAAGGTATTAGTGTAAGCGTGACGGCCAGTTCCCGCCGGTATACGAAAACATGTTTTTCAGGCTCGCCGTCCGGTTCACCTGCTGCTAAAACGGGGCTTATGTTAACATCAAAACCCGTCGCTTAGACGCGGCCGCGGAATCTTGAATGAGGAACCCACAAAAAACACCATGCCGATAATGCTATTCAGACTGAACAACGTGCCGGAAGACGAAGCCGAGGAAGTGCGCGCTTTGCTCACTGAAAACGGCATCGATTTCTATGAGACGCACGCCGGCAACTGGGGCGTATCCGCCGCGGCAATCTGGTTGCGGGATGCAAGTCGTCTGGAAGAGGCGAAGTCGTTGCTGGCAACCTACCAGGAGGAGCGGGCAAGCCGCGTGCGCGAGGAATATCGGCAGTCCGGGAGCGCGGGGTTGAAGCGGGGACTGTTGGGCGAACTCAAAGCGCATCCACTCCGGCTGCTTGTGTATCTGGCGGTTGTCGCAGCCGTGCTTTATTTGTCCACGATGCCGTTTTTTTATTGGGGGAGGTGACCGCTCGACGTGTCACGGCCAGCAGGTAACTGAATGAAAGCAGTCATTTTAAAGAAAGGCCGGGAAGCTTCTGTTCTGCGGCATCATCCCTGGGTATTTTCCGGTGCGATCGAAAAGGCGGTCGGCGAACCGGCGGCGGGTGAGACGGTGCGGGTAAGAGCGCATGACGGACGAAATCTCGGCATAGGAGGTTATTCGCCCGACTCGCAAATTCGGGTACGCATCTGGAGTTTTGACGGCACCGAGCGCATAGACACGGCTTTTTTTAGAAAAAGGCTGGCAATGGCGGTGGAAGCCCGCCGGTCGACAGTGAGCCGGTCGACGGGTAACGCTGTCAGGCTGGTGTACGGCGAGTCGGATGGCCTGCCGGGTCTTATCGTCGACCGCTACGGCGAATACCTGGTTTGCCAGTTTTTGTATACCGGCGTCGAGTTCTGGAAAGCAACGCTGGTCGAGGCGTTGCGGGAGGTTTGCCCTTGCAAAGGAATTTATGAACGCTCCGATGTCGCCGTTCGGGCAAAGGAAGGACTGGCGGAGACTACGGGTACACTTTATGGCCAGACGCCTCCGGAAAGTATCGAAATGGTTGAAAACGGTTGTGTGTACCGGGTAGACGTGTGTCGTGGTCACAAAACCGGCTTTTATCTTGATCAAAGCCGCAATCGCGCGCGGGTGGCTGAACTGGCGGCCGGCAGGGACGTGTTGAACTGTTTTTCTTATAGCGGCGGTTTCGGTGTGGCCGCATTAATGGGAGGCGCCCGGTTTGCCGTCAATCTGGATGCCTCCCGGGCCGCGCTGGAGCTGGCCGCGGTGAATTTCGCACTTAACGGTTACGGTGACGAGCACTATGAAAATCTGTGCGGCGACGCCTTTGACCTGTTGAGGCGATTACAGGAGGACGGACGCCGGTTCGATATGGTGATTCTTGACCCGCCCAAATTTGCCGATTCCAGGCGGCATCTTGTTCGTGCCGCACGCGCCTATAAGGATATCGCCCTGCAGGGCAGCAAACTGCTCCGTCCCAACGGGCTACTGGTCAACTTTTCCTGTTCTGGAGCAATTGAGCCCGGGCTTTTTCAGAAAATTACCGCCGATGCGGTACTGGACGCCGGAAGAAGCGGTCAGATCATTGACTATCTTTCCCAGGCCGAAGATCATCCGGTCGCGTTGAGTTTCCCCGAAAGTATGTATCTCAAGGGCCTGATTTGCCGCATAACCTGATGCTAAGCTAAGTGGTGAATAACCCCCGGTTCGCGCGGCTTTCAATGGACTGATACAGCTATAGTTTTCGCGGTACGGCGCTTGCTTAAGATCCGCCGTATCCTGCCGAAATGTTTTAATATCCTTCTCGGTCGGGGAGAGCCTCTTTATGTCATCTGTTCAGAATGCTCCCGCTTTGCTGCACAGGGCGGTCGAATCCTCGGATTTGGATCAGGCGGAACGCTGTACGTTGTTTAATAATGTCAGCCGCGAGACACTGGAGAGGCTGCGCGATTTTTCCAACGTCGTTATGCTGGATGCCGGGCAAACGTTGATGCAGGGCCCTGAAAACGATCGGTTTTACCTGATCTTGCGGGGTAAAGTGCAGCTGAATCTGAATGACCGGGAGCGCTCTTGCGATCTGACGCTGACGGCCGGCGAGTGTGTCGGCGAACTTTCATTGATCGGCGAACAGCAAACTCCGGTAAGGGTGATTGCAATGACCGACGCCCAACTAATGGAAATCGAGCAAACCGTCTTGTGGTCGCTGGTTCACGGCAGTCACGGTGTCGCCCGTAATCTGCTGCATATTCTGAGTTCGCGGACGCAAAAGGACAATGCCGCCATTAGCGATTCTGTGTTGCAGCAGTTGCATTTGGAGCAGATGGCCAACGTGGACGGCCTTACCGGAATTTATAACCGGCGCTGGCTGGACGTAGCGTTCCCCCGTATGTTTGATCGCGCCAGGTTCAGCGGCGCCCCGTTCGCCTTGATGATTGCCGATATTGATCACTTCAAACGTTGTAACGACGAGTATGGTCATTTGGTGGGTGACAGAATCCTGTGTCACGTGGCGCGTATTCTTTGTGAGAATCTGCGGCCGACGGATCTGCTGGGCCGTTATGGGGGCGAGGAGTTCATGGTTTTATTGGCGAATACCACGGTCAGCAAGGCTATGCTTGTTGCGGAAAGAATATGTTCCGCAGTGGCAGCATCCGAGCCGGGGGCTGGAGGCTCGACGCTGCCGACGGTCACTATTTCCGCGGGAGTTGCGGGGATAGAACCGGACGATACTGCGGACGACCTGATTGAGCGCGCCGATGCAGCTTTATTTCGCGCCAAATCCGAAGGACGAAACCGTGCAGCCGGTCGCTCTTAAGAAAGTCGGAATCAACCAATCATATCTTCTGCGGTATCGGCCGAATTAAGCAGCCCGGTAACGGTTCTTACCAGATCCTGTTCATTGACAGGTTTTACCAGATAATCTTTGGCGCCCTGGCGCTTTGCCCATAGCCTGTCAGTGGCCTGATCCTTTGACGATAACATCACTACGGGTATATTTCGCGTGGTTTCGTTCCTGGCCAGCTTGCGTGTGGCTTCAAATCCATTGCCGTCGGCCATAACGATATCCATGATGACCAAATCGGGGACCTGTTGCATTGCGTAATTTACAGCGTCCTGGCCGTTATTCACGTGGATGACGGTATAGCCGTTTTTTTCCAGCATTTTAGTGGTGGTATAAGCCTGCGTTGGAGAGTCTTCAACCAGCAATATCCGGTTCATTGTTTACCTCGACTGAAAGTCACCGAAAAAGTCCGGCAACCGGTGGTGTCCTGCCCACCCAGGGTTGCCGAATCAGGGCAAAAGATAGCGTAAACCGGCATTCGGTACATCGCCCAAATGGATGAGATCTTGTGCGGCGAATCACAAATATGGGATAAAAATCAATGCATTACGAAGACCCTGCCCGATAGAAAATTTAGTATCAGTCTAAACGCGAGTTGATACCGGTTACCTGCCCGCGCTGTTTGCAAGCGGTCAATATTGGGGGGAATACTTAAATGTTTATGCCTTATCGCCGATAAACTGAAGGGTGCGAGCGGCTGCGTTTTCGTGACTCGTTCGAGCCGACATGAATGCCGAAGGCCGTTTTCATGATGAGGAAGGTGTGCAGTTTTTATGCTCAGACCGGTCTTACACAATCACGGCATTCCATAATCGCCAGACTATAATTCAAAGATGCGAAATTTACTCATCGTCGAGGATAACAGGATTTCGGGCACTTTGATTCAAGCCAAAGTTTCAAGCGTGCTCGACTTCTCCATCCATTGGGCGAAAAGTTTGAAAGAGGCGGTTGCCCTGCTGGAGGGGCAGAACAATAACTTTTTCGCCGCCCTGCTGGATTATGTGCTGCCGGATGCCCCGAAGGGGGAAATCGTCGACGAGGTCGTTGCCCGGGGCATCCCCTCCATAGTGTTTACGGCTACCGTCACGGAAGAGGTGCGTAAGGAATTATGGAAGAAAAATATCGTTGATTATGTCATCAAGGACAACACACAAAGTATTGAGTATCTGACATTCCTCCTGTCACGCCTGGAAAAGAATCTCGATATCAAGGTCCTGGTCGTCGACGATTCGAAATTTTTCCGGACAATTTTGACGAGATTATTGCGCTTGCAGAATTATCAGGTGCTGGAGGCAGTAAATGGCGTTGAGGCGCTTAATGTCATCGAAGATAACCCGGACATAAAATTAGTGGTGACCGATTACATGATGCCGGAAATGGACGGCTTTACCCTGACAAAAAGGTTGCGAAGAAAGTACGGAAGGGACGGTATTGTCATACTCGGAGTCACCACCGACCAGGACAAAATGATGGGAGCTCAGTTCATCAAAAGCGGGGCAAATGATTTTATTGAGAAGAAAAGTTTCATTGCCGAGGAGCTTTATTGCCGCATCAACCAGAATCTTGAAAACATGGAAAGCATGCAGCTGATACGAAGAATGGCTGCAACCGATTTCCTGACAGGGTTGTATAATCGACGCCATTTCTATGAAACGGCAAAAAAACTCTATGCGAGCGCGGCCAGGAGCGAAGACCAAATGGCCTGTGCCATGCTGGACGTGGATTTCTTTAAAATGATCAACGATCAGTACGGCCATGACATCGGGGACAAGGTGTTGATGCATTTGTCTTCAATATTAACCAGATACTTTCAGCGGACTTCGGATCTGGTCGGCAGGATGGGCGGTGAGGAATTTTGCGTTTTCGCCAACAACATTCGGCCTCATGATGCGGAAAAAATGTTTACTGGGTTACTTGAAGCGATCAAGGGAAGACCTTTCATCATGGAAGATGGAACGAAACTCAAGATTACGGTGAGCATAGGTGTCTGCACCGAGAAGGGAGATGGACTGGATTTCATGTTAAGAGCCGCCGACAGGCTTTTGTATCACGCCAAAGAGCAGGGACGCGATCAAGTGGTTATCGATATCGACGCGGATATGGCGGGATGATGTTTTCGCAAGATGCCGGACGGTTTGTCATGTCCGGGGCCGTTTTTCCATCAGCCTATAGATCCCCCTGGTTTCAATCTGTTTAAAGCCGAGGCGGCGGTACAGCGAGATTGCCGGATTGCCTTGCTCGACATGTACATGCACCGTCAGATTCTTGTCCCTGGCCTCGGCCAGCAGCTCTCTGATCAAATGGGTTGCAATACCTTTGTTGCGGTATTCGGGCAGGAGGGCAATATCAATGATGCGAATTTCATCAGGCTTTCTATCAACATAGAAGTTGCCGGCGGATTTTCCGTAAGCCTCGATTATATCGAAACGGGCGTTCTCATAAGTTTCTTTATAAAACTGTCGTTGCACTTCAAACTGAATGTTCAGAAACGCCTCAATCTCGTCCTCGCTCCAGCCGGTTTGCGACAGTTCCTGCCGCCGGGTGCTGGCATAAACGTTGGCCAGAAAACCGATATCCCGGTTGGTCACGGGTCTTAAGGAAATCGGCATATTCGATCCAAGTGGCACGGGTCAGGTCACGTCGCGTTGGCCGGATAGTCAAGGACGGAGAGAATTCCTTCTATATGGATCGCTCAGTCCCGTTCCCTGGGTTTCCATCCAATAGGCGGCTGTCGTTATTTTGCAGTCGCCCGCTGCTGAATATAAGCGCAAATTTTGGGTTACTGGTCCCTAAGGCAGGTGATCCCCCTGTTAGGGGATCGACGTATTTTGGCGGTTTTCGATGTAATTATCAAGAGGCATTCAGGATCCCTGGTTCTTTGAGGGCGGAATGAATGATTGCAGCAGCGCAATGGAATCCGCGCTTTCCATTCGTGGCGGCGGTTCCCGCTTTTGGTTATCCTGTTCCGCATGGGATGGCTGATCAGGTTACGCTCGCTTAATGTACTGGTGCTGGTGGGTTTTGCGCTGGTTGCGTTGCCGGTTATCTTTGCCTTGGGACTAATGACCACATATGTTGACGCGCTGGCGCGACAAAGCGAGGAAGTGGTGCTTCTCAGCGGCCAGACTACCCGCAATGCTCAAATGTTGCTCGAACAGATCACTTCGCTGGAACGCAACGCACGGCAATACCGGGTGGTTGGCGATCCGGGGTTGCTGACCGTTTATGAAAACCGCCATGAGCGGCTGTTGGTAATATTGGCGGAGTTGCAACGTCTGCTACCCGAACCTCTTGAGGAAATTCCAGAGTTAAGGGAAACGGCCAACGACCTGCTTGAAACATTTCAGCAGTACCCGCACAGCGGTCCGGAAGTGGCGGAGGTTATAAAGCGGTTTGAGTTTCTCAACAAGCAGGGCGATACGCTTACGGTCCGCCTGGCAGCCCGCACCGATGAAGCACTTGAAGCGTTACAGGACCGGGCGGATGTTGTGCAGCATATTTTGTACTGGCAAGCCACGGCGCTAATCCCTCTTGTGCTTTTATTGGCCGCGTTGTTTACGGTGCTGATCGCCAGGCCGATCCGCCAGTTGGGGAATGCGATCCGACAACTGGGCGAGGGAGACGTCGGCAAGCCCATTGCCGTTCGCGGCCCCGTGGATCTGGAAGATCTGGGGCAACGGCTCGATTGGCTGCGCCGTCGTCTGATCGATCTTGAACAGGAAAAGAACACTTTTCTCAGCCACATGTCACACGAACTGAAGACGCCTTTGGCCAACATCCGTGAAGGAGTCGAGTTACTGATGGACGGCAGCGTGGGTGATTTAACCGGGGGCCAGAAAGAAGTAACGGAGATTTTGCAGTCCAACAGTTTGGGTCTACAGAAGCAGATTGAAGACTTGTTAAACTTCAACGCCTGGCAGGATATGAAAGCGCGTTTGCAGTATAATGAATGCGGCTTGCGTGAAATTGTCCTGCAGACGGTGAAACAGCATCAGTTATCGATTAATCGTATGGCTCTTCACATGAATGTCCGGGTTGACGAGCTTCGT
This sequence comes from Gammaproteobacteria bacterium, assembly GCA_036381555.1. GTDB lineage: Bacteria > Pseudomonadota > Gammaproteobacteria > HTCC5015 > HTCC5015 > DASVCP01. Next base: position 577 of record DASVCP010000460.1, on the reverse strand, counting down.
ATTTATGCCGATTGTGACAAGTTAAAGGTGATGATCGATAATTTACTTTCCAATGCGGTTAAATTCTCGCCCCAAGGCGGCACGATAACCGTCGAAGCGATGCAGGATGGCGGCTGGGTTGATATTCATGTGATTGACGAAGGCCCGGGTATTCCCGAGTCCGAACGTGACAGTGTTTTTGAGGCTTTTTATCAAGGACGGCAGGTACAGCATGGGCATGTCCGGGGAACGGGTATCGGACTGGCGGTCGTGCGAGAGTGCGCCCGGATTCATCATGGCTATGTAGAGATTCTGGGAGGCGAAAAACCAGGTGCGCATTTTCATGTCCGTTTACCCAAACAGCCTTTATAAGGGCGAAGCCAGACACGTCTTTTCCATGGTTGGCCTGATCGGTTTGATGTCAGCATGTGCGCATGCACCCTCGACCAGTTTGCCAGCCGGTGGGAGGGTTGACGGTAAATTGGCGTTGTCGGGTGACCCGGTTTGTCGGGGCGAGGAATCGTTGCTGAATCTGTTGGGATTGCTGGACGATTTCAACCGAACCGACGCAAGTGGCCGGGCGACGATATACGAGCAG
>DASVCP010000459.1:0-5364 GCA_036381555.1 Gammaproteobacteria bacterium | reverse complement strand
TGGGCCGGTAATGCACGAACTTGGAACGCTTGTCAAAAAAGGCGGTATCGTACTCGTCCGCCTCGATAACAAAAAAAGGTGTCTGGCCCAAACGCGCCGAGATGCCGAAGTTGTTGGGTACACCGCCGATCAGAAAACCGGGCGCAAGGCCGGCGGCCTCCAGTATCCAGGCCAACAAACTCGCGGTTGTTGTTTTGCCGTGCGTGCCTGCCACGGCCAGCACCCAACGATTCTGCAACACGTTCTCCGCCAGCCACTGCGGACCCGAGATATACGACAAACCCTGGTTGAGCACCTCCTCCACCATGGGATTGCCGCGCGACATGGCATTGCCGATCACAACCTGATCCGCCCCGCGACCGCCGTTGCAACGGCGTAAATGCCCGGGGTCGTAACCCTGCATCAACTCGATACCCGCCTGCGACAACTGGGTACTCATTGGAGGATAAACGTTCTGATCGGAGCCGGAAACGCTGTAGCCCATTGCCTGGGCGAGCTGGGCTACCCCGCCCATGAAGGTGCCGCAAATACCGAGAATATGAATGTGCATCGTGATTACCGGGGAAATACAAGTTCAATCAAAAAATAGCTGGCAAAGAAAAAGCCCAGCGACCACAGTACGCCTTCCAGCATGGTTGTCGACAGTGCGTGCCTCAGTATATGCCCGTTAACAAACACGTTCACCATGCGCAGCAACAGAATATACAGGACTCCGACCAAATATAAAGGATGCGCATCCGGAATGACCTTCGTTACCAGTAAAATATACGCCGGCAGTTCAAACAAGCGAAAACCGACACCCACGCCGAACACCGCGGTAGCGGTTTGATTGAAACGCGGCAGGTGATGGGTAAAACTCAGCAAAAAATGCAGAAACAGCAACTGGAGGACAACATCGAACGCATTGAACAGCGCGGTTTTTTGCCAGGCATAAAGAAACACGCCCTGGAACAAACCGACAGCGGAGTAAAGGCACAGCGCCAGCCAGAACAACGCACGGGAAGCCGGGAGATCCTGCGGAGTATTCCGCAACAGCATAATCCCGTAGAAAAGCCTTAGGTAATAAAGCATGCCGGGATTTTACATGACTACCGGTATTATCAGTATTGAAGAATAAAAGTATTAAAGTATCAGAATTTTCTTCCCACTCCTCAATACTTTAATACTCAAATACTTCCATACTTTGTTATCTCGGCGCTCCCTGCAAAATCCAGTTCAAAAACAAATCGTAGTTTGTGCGATCGCCTTCCAGGTCGAAACCCTCGCGTAATCCGCCAAAATGGTGATTACCGGAAGGTTTGCGAAGCAGCAAACTTTCGACAGGCTCCTTGAAATTTACACGCTGTAACACTTCCAGATACAAATCCCTACCCTCAGGCTGTCCCTCAGGTAACGCATCATTATCAACATAAAAAACGGGGATCCCAGGAGCTATAACTGTCTGCAAAGACTGTGGCGCATGACAGCTATCACAATTTGGTCCTGAATTATCCTGTAGCACAAACTTAATATCGGGATCGAAGCGAATTGTACTGGGAACCGGCAATCCCGAATCGACGGTGATATCGACAGTCACGGTATCCGTTTGCCCGCTGGCGTTGCCGACTTCCAATTGCAATTGATAGTCGCCGTTTAAATCAGTATCGAAAGTCGCCCTGGCGCTGTTCGCATTGGTCAGCTCCGGCAAACTGCCCGCCGGCGAATCGACAATGCTCCAGGCATAGGTGCCGGCAAACGAACTGCCTTCCCCGCTCACGATTACCGGTACGTTGGTGTTGCGGGGCGCGGCGGCAACCGCATAGGGTGCGCCGGGTTTTTGTATTTCACCGTCGTCGTTAAAACTGCTGAAATCCGGCAGATGCGAGGCCAGCAATTCGGCCCTGCCCGGGTCGGAGTTGTCCCAAAACGCATCGAAATTCAGCATCCCCAGCGGCATCACGCCCTTGTGGAAGATGAACCGCTCCACCTGTTCGGCATGGCTGATAAACCGTTCATAGGTGCTGAAATCGATATCCTGGCGCGTGTTGAGCGCCTGATTGGAACCCAAATTCGTGCCGCGCCGGGAATGACAGACCATGCAGTTGGGCGCGATCACTTCCCGGAACAGGTCGTCGGCGCCGGCCGGCGGCGTGCCGGTGGCGGGGTTCGGTTGCCAGCCGGCCGGAACGTAATCGTAAAAATGGTTGGTGAGATAGTCGCAGGCAACTTCCGCCGAATCATCGGGAATCAGAAAGTCGCCGCGCTCGGTATCGTCTTCACCATACCAGCCTTCAATCAGATCGGCGGCGAAGTCCGGCTGCCAGTAACCGCCGACGCCGTCGTATTGCGCTTTGACCCTTTCATAAGTGCTCAACACGCCCTGGTTGACGAAATGAATGCCGGCAATAATGTCTTCGCAGGTCCAGCCCGGCACCTCCGAGAACGTCACGGTGCTGACCTCGATGACCTGCATCTGCGCCTGCGTGTCGCCGGGCACGCCGCCGGGAATCGGCGGCGGAAAATCGCCGTTGGGCAGCAGCGGCCGCGTCTTGCCGCCATGGCAGGAAATGCAGGGGCCGGGCATGGAAATATCGCCGCGGCCGTCCAGGTTCACCACGTCGAGGCGCCGCTCGGTGGTGTTCGGATCGGTGACATCGTCGGGCTTGAACGTGAAGTACTTGGTGAACATGGGCGCCGTACCGTCGACGGTGGCGAACGTTGCAATCTCGCCGTCCCTGGGCTCGCCGGAACCGTAAGGATAGGCGCTGAATTCGATGGCGTTGGAGCCGAAATGCCAGCGGATATCCCGTTGCCGGGTCGGATCGGTATTGTTGGAAATGGCCGCGTCCAGATTCATCGTTGAATATTGCTGCCCCGGCACCGCGTCCACCCGGAAATTCCGCACAAACACCGCGAAACTGCCGTCGTCGTTCTTGCGCGCATACATGTCGCGGCCGTAACCCAGGTCCTTGGTGTCGCGGAATATCACATGCCGTTCACATGAGGTCGTCGTGCCGTCCCCGCAGTCGGTACCGAAACCGTTTGCGGCCATCCAGTCTTCCAGGGTCGTACGCGTATCGTCCGGGTCGATCGCGCGGTAATAGGCCTGGGCGTTGGCCGCCAGGTTGATTTTTGATTTCGGCAGTTCGATGGTCTCGGGGTTGGAACATTCATCGCCGCCCTGTTTGCCGGCCATCACCGAACCGCCCGCGTCCAGCAAAAACAGACAGGTGGCGGTACCCGACTCGATGCTGATGGTCGCGCCGCCCGAATAAGGCATGACGTAATCGAACGACGGATTGGCGGCCGACAATGCGTCGGTGCCGCCGGAACCGCCGGCCGGCCATGAGCCCGTGAAGGTCTGTACCTCGTCATCGTCGCGCGTGACCGTGATGATGAAACTGCCGGTATCGCCCAGCGTCTCGGTGCCGGCAACAATCTTGTAACTGCCCGCCGGCAGGCCGACCTGCGGGTTCAAAAACTGCAGAAAGCGGTTCGGGTCTTCGACCTCGACAAAATCGGGATCGATCTGCGGCACGCCGTCGCCGCCGCGGTCGCAGGCCGTGAGCAGGACGGCCGTGGACAGTAAGATAAGCTTAACGCCGATACGAAGGGATGCGGGATGTTTCATTTGTCAGGTACCTGTTTTCAAAACCGGTAAAAATAACTGGCCGCGACACTGGTCAAGTCGTACTCGATGGGACCCGCCGCGTCGGAGTTGAGCCTGTCGATCGAAATATCGATCGCGCTTGAGTTGCCAAGGCCGATATTCACACCGACCCTGAAAATCTGTGTTTCGGCATCCAGCCGGTAAACCGCCTTGTTATTGGCAATGCCGCCAAACGCATTGTCCGGCTCGATCGCCTCGGCCCAATTGATAATGGAAAGCCGCGGCGTCGCGGTCGAAAAAACATCGCCGTCGATAAAACTGTAAGTGCCGTAAACCGCCACGCTGCGGCTTAAGGTCCAGTCCAGGTTGCCGAAATACCGCGTCCGTTCCAGATTGAACACTTCGCTTTGATCGGCATCGCGCTCGGTTGCGGTTATGCCCAATGTGCCGGTAATACGGCTGGTCAGCCGGCGGGTCGCAGAAAAACCCAGATCGAAAATATTGCTGTCGCGAATGTCGGTTTCAAAGTCTGCCTGTGTCGCGCGAATGAAAATCGAATAGATCGGCGCGCTGAACCCCGAACGCGTTTGAAACCGATAATCCATCGTGCCCCCCGCCTGCGTATTGGACAGCCCGTCAAACTCCTGGAACTCCTCGACCCGCGCCTCGGCGCTGAAGGTCAAGGCTTGCGAAAAACCGAAGCCTTTGGTGTAACTCGCCTGCGCCGCGCCGCTGAAAAACACATCCTCTTCGATATCGTTTTCCCATTGCGATTTGCCGATGTTGTTGTCGTGAATAATCGATGTTTCCGCCCGAAAGCTCCAGGGACCGCCGGCGGCGGCAAAACCGGGCAACGACATGAAAATGCAACCGCCCAACGCCAATAGTTGCCGCGCAAACAGGGCGCGTCTTGAATCATTATTCATCGGATTCGCTCTTTTATTGTTTCAATTATTCAATGAATGGCTATAAACCCTTGAACCGTACCCGTCAGTGTACCCATTTCCCGCGGCGCCCGAAAGCAACCAGCCCCGCCAGCAACAACAGCCACGCGGGATGCAAAAAACCTCCGCCGCTGCCGTCGTCGGGTGTCGCTGTTTCATGTTCCGGCGTCACATCGGCAACCGCGACTCCGCCGGGATCGCGAATCAGGCCATTGGCTTCTCCGTCCGCGTCGTTCGGTCCGCCGTCCCGGATGGTCAGCTGCACGCAACCGTGGAACGGGTTCAACCCGGCTTCATAATCGTCGCTGCCGGGAGCCGGGCAAGCGCCCAATATGCTGCCCGCGCTGGCGATTGCGTTATCGCTGTCGATGACAAAATCCCGCCAGCCGCCGGACGGTTGATATTTGCGGTGTTGCGCACCGGCATGAATACCGGTTAGCAAGGGAATGACAACTTTCGCGCTGTCGCCGGCCTGAGGTATGCCGGTGATTTCGAAATCGTATATCCCGCCGATGTTCACGAAGGCATCCCGGGCATTGGACACCGGCCCGCCGTCCACGCCGCCGTGCCCGGCAATGTCCTCAACGGAAATCAGCGCCCCGCGCCGGTTCGCCATCCGCGCGGTCATGCCCAACCTTATCTTAAGTCCCGGTTCGACCACCAGGTGGCGCGTGTTTAACGCGTCACCGGTTTGATTCGGCAGCAAACCGATATCCAGAACAGGATCGTCCATGCCATCCAGATAATCCGGCACACCGTCGTCATCCCGGTCGCGCACGCCGTCGGCCAGGTTCAGAATGCCGTCGCCGTCGCAATCGTTTTCGAAATTAT
>DASVCP010000458.1:0-8013 GCA_036381555.1 Gammaproteobacteria bacterium | reverse complement strand
AGCACCAAGGTTAACGGCCACCAGGTGAACGGCCGGACGTTGATCGACACTCAGAATTCAAGCCGAGCGCTGTTTTGGTTGTTTTTTGCCACGATAACGCTGGCGATTCTTGCCGTCTTCAACGAGGTGCTCGTCAGCTGGACCAGCGACAAGGCCTTTCATCCCACCACTGCGGAGGGTGCCCCAAGCCTGGCTTATTTCCTTAAAGAACATATTTTCCACGAGTTAACCCCGTTTATATGGGGTGCGCTTGGAGGCTGCATTTATCTTTCGATGCGCCTTTACGATATCGCGCTGAACCGGGCTTTCGACCGCACCCGATTTCATGGATGGGTTTTGCGCGTGTTGCTGGCGTCGATTATCGGAGCGGTGACGTTTTACATTATCAACCCGGATAAAGTTGCTCCCGGTATATCGATAGAAGCCCTGGCTTTCCTGGCCGGGTTGGGCGTGAAAGTTGTCTATGGCGCTTTCGAGAAGCTCATCGACACCATTGTCGAGAAATTCAACCTGGATTCTCTCCGGCGCGCGCCCAGCGACAAAGCCAAAGTGCGTGAATATTTTGCGCTACAGCTTTCCGACCCCAAAGTCGCCAACGACCCGCAGAAGCGCGATGCGATCGTCAGCATGATGAAAGAGCTGGGCGTGGAAGCATAATAAAGTTTCCGGCATTCAGCGGAAAAATAACCTTAGATGTTCTTCCGCTGCTGACCGGCGGACATTCGAAGCATGCCGGCTTGTGGACCGCTACCTGATGTAGCGGGATTCGGGCAGCCCTTTATAGGGCGTCTCAAAGACAAACAGGTTACCCGCCAGCGGTTGCCGGGCGCTTTCGGATTCATCCAGACTCGCCTTTGCCGTCGTTATCGCCAACCAGTTGAGTTCGGGACCTCCGAAACAAACGCAGGTCGGCTGAGTGACCGGTAGCGGTACCTCGATATCGACGCAGCCGTTCGGATGATAACGCACCACCTTTCCGCCGCCCCATTGTGCATTCCAGAGATGGTCGTCGGCATCGATACAGGAACCGTCGGGTTCGGCGGGAACTTCGGTTTGGAGGAACAAACGACGGTCAGCCGGTGTTCCGGCGGTCGGATCGAAATCGTAGACATAGATTGCGCGCGCGGGTGAATCGGCGAAGTACAGCTTTGATGAGTTTCGGTTCCAGCACAAACTGTTGCTGATTTGAAACCCGCTTTCCATTTTCGCGCACTCGCCACGCACAATGCGATACAAGCCGGCTGTCGAGGGGTTGCCCGCCGCATCCACGGTTCGATCCGTTTCCACCATGGTACCGCTCCAAAAGCGGCCCTGACGGTCGACGCGACCGTCGTTGAACCGCGTGCCGGTCACGCCGGCCTCGGGCTTCGCCAGCCATTCGAGTCTGCCGTTGTCGGGTTGATAAATCGCAACACCCGATTCGAATGCGGCAATCAGCGATTGGCTATCGCCATCGACAAAACCGAAGGAACACAATCGCTCGGGCGTATTCCACGAAGCGAGCCGGTCGGTGCGGGGATGCCAGCGATACAGTTTCTTTTCGAGTATGTCCGTCCAGTAAAAGGACTGTTCAATATCGTTCCAAAGTACACACTCGCCAAGCGAATTGGCGACCGGAAGCGTTTTTAAAAGCCTGATAGGGGCCACACGCTTTTCACTATGTTTTACGAAAGGAGGACAGCGCTTTCTGCAGCGCGATAAAAAACAACAGCAGCAGGCCGATCACGATCTTCGTCCACCAGGAATTGAGGGAGCCATGAAACGAAATGTAAGTCTGGATCAGACCCATGATCAGCACGCCGACCAAAGTGCCCAGTATGTAACCTCTGCCACCGCTCAACAATGTACCGCCGATCACGACCGCGGCGATGGCGTCGAGCTCGACGCCCATCGCCGCGAGCGAATAGCCGGAGAAGGTGTAAAAAGAAAAGACTATGCCGGCCAGCGCGGCAAGCGTACTACTGAGGACGTAAATGACGATGGTTGTCGACGCGATCGGCACGCCCATCAGTTCCGCGGACTGCCGGTCGCCGCCGATAGCATAAACGGCATTGCCGAAACGGGAGTAGTGTGCCGTGATTATCGCAAGCACCAGCACCAGCAACAGGATCAGTGCCTGGCTGCCGATCCAGCCGCCACCGGGCAGGCCGAAACCGAATGACGAAACCGCGCTGTAAAACGAGTGGTTGATGGGAATCGAATTTTCACTGATCGTGTTCGCAAGGCCGCGGGCGAAGAACATGCCGGCCAGCGTGACGATGAAGGGTTGCAGCCGATAGTAATGAATCAGTGCGCCCATTGCCGCGCCGAAACCGGCGGCGCCTACGAGGATCAGTGAGAATGCCTGCAACGGGTGCCAGTGATGCTGTTCGATCAATACGGCACAGACGATGCCGGTGAGGGCAATGACGGCCCCGACCGACAAATCGATGCCGCCCGAGAGAATGACAAAGGTCATGCCGATTGCGGTGATTGCCAGAAAGGCGTTGTCGGTGAATAGATTGAAGAACACCCGGCCACTGCCGAATCCGTCGAATTGAACGGCGCCGATTATCCATAAGACAAGGAACAGTGCGCAGGTGACCAGCAAGGGGAAGTAACGGTGACCGATCCAGAGACTCACGCGATTGGCTCCCCGTTTACCGTGGTTTTCTTCAGTCGCAGGAACGGCTTGATAAACTGGTGGCGGAAGCGGGGCGTCTGCACCAGCAGCACGACAATCACCACCAGCGCCTTGACCAGCAGGTTGTATTTGGCGGGCAGCCCGCTCATGATAATGCCGGTGCTTAATGCCTGAATAATCAACACACCCACCACCGCCAACCCGATCGAAAAACGCCCGCCCATCAAGGATGCGCCGCCGAGCACCACGGCGAGAATAGCGTCCAGTTCCAGCCACAGACCGATGTTGTTGGCATCCGCGCCCTGGATATCGGCGGTGGCGATGATACCCGCCAACGCCGAACACAGACCGGCGACGATATACGCCAGCATTTTGACCGAAGCGACAGGAATACCCAGGTAGTGGCTGGCCGTGGGGTTGCAGCCCACTGCTTCGATAAACAAGCCGAGCGCCGTTTTACGCGTTAACAGGTAAACGCCGGCAAACACCAGCGCCACGAGAATAACCGGTACCGGCAGACCGAGAAAATTGCCGACCCCCAACCAGGCGAAACCCTGATGCTGGAACGTGACAATCTGACCGTCATTAATCAACTGGGCGATGCCGCGTCCGGCGACCATCAGCACCAGCGTCGCCACGATCGGCTGCAGGCCGAGATAGCTGATCAGGCTGCCGTTGACCAACCCGGCCGCTAAACCCGCGGTCAGGCCGGCCGCGACGATCAGCAGGGTGCTGCCTGTGCCGGCGGCGATCAGGTTGGCGCAGACCGCGCCGGCAATCGCCATGACCGCCCCCACCGACAGGTCGATGCCGCGTGTCGCAATCACCAGCGACATGCCGATGGCCAGCAGCGCGACCGGCGCGCCGCGGTTGAGCACGTCGATCAGAGTGCCGTATAAACGGCCGTCGCGGATCTCAAGATGAAAGAACTGCGGCGTAATCAGCCAATTGATCAGCAGCACCAGCAACAGCGCGAGACACGGCCATACGCCGGGTGTTCTGAACAACACGGCCAGGCGCGCCGTCATGACGAGGCTCCGGCGATGGCGCGCATGATGTTCTCCTCGCTGATGGCGTCACCCTCCAGTTCCGCGACCTGGGCGCGGTCGCGCAACACCACCACCTTGTGACTGAACGCGACCAGCTCCTCGAGCTCGGATGACGCAACCAACAACGCCATACCGCGTGCCCCCAGTGTCCGGATCAGTTTCAGTATTTCAACGTGCGCACCGATATCGATGCCGCGTGTCGGTTCATCGAGTATCAGCAGCCTCGGTTCGGTGGCAAGCCAGCGCGCCAGGATGACTTTCTGCTGGTTGCCGCCGCTCAACTGTTCAACGGGTTTTTCGATATCGGGTGCGATGATTTTCAATTCCTCGACTCCCCGGCGGGCAAGGGCGGCTTGCTGTTTCTTGCCGATGGGTTTCCACCAACCGCGGCGTACCTGCAAAGCCAGCGCAATGTTTTCGCGTATGCTGAGCGGACCGATAATGCCTTCCTCGCGGCGGTCCTCCGGACATAGCGCCATGCCATGATCCATGGCCGCGCGGGGATTCTTCAGTTGCACGATCTCGCCCCCGAAACGAATTTCGCCGGAATCCGGCCGATCGAGCGCGAATATCAGCTTGCAGGTTTCGGTCCGACCCGACCCCAGCAAACCCGACAAACCGACCGCTTCGCCGGACGCGACCGTGAAGGAGAGATTGCGCACCGCCTTACCGGCGCTTGCATGGCGCAGTTCGAGCACCGGCGGTTGTCCGCCGACCTGCGTCCGCTTTTCCGGTTTCTGCGTTTCCAGCACCTGCAATTCCTTGCCGAGCATGTGTTCTATCAGTTTGTGGCGCGGCAGTCCGCTCGCTTCGAAAGTGCCGACCCTGGCGCCGTTGCGCAGCACGGTGATTCGGTCGGAGATGGCATAAACCTGATCGATAAAATGCGTGATGAACAGGACCGCGGTGCCGTTGGACTTTAGTTGCCGAAGGATCGTGAACAGCTTTTCAACTTCTCTGTCGTCGAGGCTGGCGGTAGGCTCGTCGAGTATGAGCACCCTGGCCGACATGTCGACGGCGCGGGCAATGGCGATCAACTGCCGGACGGCGATGGAATAGCTGTCCAGCGTACGGAATACGTCGATATCGAGATCGAACCGGCTTAGCAGTGCCGCGCTTTTTCTGCGCATCTGGCGATTGTCTACAAATCCGTACCGTTTCGGTTCCCGGCCGAGGAAAATATTCTGCGCAACGCTGAGGTTTGGCAGCAGGTTCACTTCCTGGTACACCGTACTGATACCGAGACGCTGCGCGTCAGCCGGTGTTTTCGGCTCGATAGGATTGCCCTGAAACTCCACGATGCCGCCGTCTCTTTGGTAAGCGCCGGTCAATACCTTGATCAGGGTTGATTTACCTGCTCCGTTTTCGCCGAGCAGCGCATGAACTTCACCCGCGTGCAGCGGCAGATCGACGTTGTCCAGGGCGACGACGCCGGGGAAGCGCTTGCAAAGTCCCCGGGCTTGCAGCAGTGGGCTCGGAATCATTGCGTTGCGTTATTGCTGGCGGCGCTTCTCGTATTCCGCGGCGGCGGTTTCCGGCGTATACAGATCGCCGTTGATGGTGATCAGTTTCGGGAAATCCCGCTTGCCCGCCAGGTATTGCTCGATCACGTCAAACGCCGGATCGCCCATGTGCGGGCTGAGTTCGACGGTGGCGTTCAACCGGCCTTCCATCATCGCCTTGAAGGCATCGGGAATGGCATCGACCGAAACGATCAGAATGTCTGTGCCTGGTTTCAGCCCGGCTTCTTCGATCGCCAACGCCGCGCCGATCGCCATTTCATCGTTGTGCGCCCACACCGCGCAAATATTGCTCGGATCTTCAGCCTTAAGGAAACTTTCCATCACTTCCTTGCCCTTGGCGCGGGTGAACTCGGCCGTTTGCGAACGGACGATGCGGGCTTGCGGATAACCTTCTATGACTTCGTTAAAGCCCTTCATCCTGTCGATGGCGGCCGTTGCGCCGACGGTGCCTTGCAGTTCGAGGATGTTACAGTCGCCACCGGTTGCCTGCATCAGCCAGCGCGCGGCCTTGCGGCCTTCCTCGACGAAGTCGGACGCGATACGGGTCAGGTAAAGCGAATGATCCTGCAACGCCATGTTACGATCGACGATGACGACCGGAATATTGGCGCGTTGAGCTTCTCTCAACACGGGCTCCCAACCGGTCTCGACGATCGGCGCGACGATGATCGCATCCACGCCCTGTGCGATGAAACTGCGGATGGCCTTGATCTGGTTTTCCTGTTTTTGTTGCGCGTCGGAAAACTTCAGGTCGATGTCGCGCCGCGCGGCTTCAGCCTTGACCGATTCGCTGAAGGTGGTTCGCCAGCCGCTCTCGGAACCGACCTGGGAAAAGCCTACGGTTATTCTGCCATCGTCATTCGACTGGCCGCAGCCGAGCAGCGCCAACACGACTGTGCATAACAATAATGTAGTTCTCACGGAATTTTCCCCTTTACGTTTACTACGTTTCAATTCGTTGGTTAAGTAGCCCGCGTGCAGTTGAGCGAAATGCGGGAAGTTTAAATACCTTGATTACGCCACCTTTCCCGGCGTGGGATCATCGGACCCCGCCTTGCGGCGGTTCAAATTCGTTCCCCAACGAATTTGCTCACACGCGACATCCGGCCACTGACTGCCGGACGGCACCGCACACAACAATATTAACAGTTCCCCCCGTGTATCCCCACGCCCGCCGACGTTTGACTCATTACGCCACATGGGCCCACACGGGGCAGGGTGGAAGATTTGTTGCGTTTAATTGTTATGTTAAGCGTAAAAATTGTAATATGATATAACTATAAAAGAAAGCTTCAAGATTTTTTTTGATCGCATATATAAGGTATGACTTCAACAATCGTTCAACTTAAAAATCTCAATGAGCAAATCGCGGAACGCCTGGGCCGGGAAATTGTGTCTGGCGATACTCCCGAGGGCGGGCGCCTGCCCGTGGAAGCCGAGTTGTGCGAACGCTTCGGTGTCAGCCGCCCGGTTATTCGCGAAGTCACCAAGACGTTGGCATCCAAGGGGCTGATTGCGTCCAAACCCAGGGTCGGTACCGTGGTCAGGTCCCGTCGATACTGGAACCTGCTTGATCCGGAAGTACTGGATTGGTTGATCCAGGCTTTGCCGGAAAGCCGCTTCCTGGACATGCTGTTCGAAGTGCGCATGACCATAGAACCCGCCGCCGCGGCGCTGGCGTCAGTCAATGCCACCGAGGACGATATCGCGGCAATCGCCGACGCCTACCGGGGGATGGCCGCGGCGCGGACACCCGAAGAATTGCTGGAACCCGATATCCGTTTTCACCAGGCCGTCATGGACGCCACCCACAACGAGCTGATGAGCTATATCGGCAATACCCTGCATGCTGCGCTGGCTGTTTCCATACGCCTGACCAGCCGTCACCCGGATACTTATGACCTCTCGCTTCCACGGCACGAAGCGGTTTACAACGCCATTGCCAAACGCGATGCGGCGGCCGCGCGAGCCGCCGTGGAAAACCTGCTGCGCGAGTCCCGCAAAGATTTCGAGGTACTGGCCGAGGCGGGCGTCAGTTCCGGCGCGGAGCGCACATTGTGAGATTGATCCGGTTCAAACGCAAAAACGCCGCCATGTTCGAAATCGAGTCGCCGGCAGAGCCTCTGCCGGGAAAATACACTGCGAATCGAAGATAGAGGAGGTTTTGCCGGTGTGAGAACGCTTTAGCGCGGAACACCGGGGATATAAAGAGATCGGGGGGAGTGGAAATCAGATGATAGGTTCCATCGGTATTTCCTTCGCCGCCGCAAGAGCGCCATCCATATAGCCCGAAACGGTTAACGATGTTTATCACGCGGATCAAGCGGTAGTGTACAAAATGCTTGAGTTTTACAAGAAAATCGTTGTGACAATTCTTGGCTTGGTAGTTCTAACGGCATTGCTTGCTTATGCATGCATTGAGCGTGTTTTTGTAAGCGATGCGCTTTTCCCCGCTAACAAGAGTGTTATTCCCTGGAAGCTTGAAACAGTCACCGATGTGAAAAGTGGTGGATCTTCTTCCGTGTCAGTTACCGAGGATACTTACAGTCTCGACTATAATTACCATCTCACTGAAGACATTATGTTCCCCTATGTCATCGCCGTAATCGCATTTGATGAGCTGGAAAACGCAAAAAACCTGGTGGATTTAAGCAAATATTCCACCGCAACGTTTAGGGTGAAATGCGCACCGCGAAATGTGCTGACCTTTTACGTCCACACTTTTGACGAGAAAGTGACCGATCCGGGAGATTTTTATTCGTATCGGATCGCGGCGGCCTTGTTTTCCTGTCATGAAGAGTGGTCCGAGGTTGAGATC